>CAZNSB010000097.1:0-12873 GCA_964575155.1 uncultured Planctomycetaceae bacterium
CTGCCCCTGCCTGCCTGCGGCAAGCAGGCAGGTCCGGCAGGCGGGCCGACGCCGATCCCGACGCCCTGGGCGACCTCCGCGCGCTGGCCGGGCCCGACCTCGAGGTCGTCGCCGTCAGCGCCGCCACGGGCGAGGGGCTCGATCGGCTGGGACGAAGGCTGTGGGAGCTGCTGGCCGTCATCCGCGTCTACACCAAGGAGCCCGGAAGCGCCCCCGACATGAGCCGACCCTACACCCTCCCCGTCGGAGCGACCGTGGAGGACCTGGCCCGGGAGATCCACCGCGACCTGCCGGAGATGATGAAGTTCGCACGCCTCTGGGGCCACGGGCGATTCCACGGCCAGCGCGCCCACCGCAACGAGCCGCTCCGCGACAAGGACGTGGTCGAGATCCACCAGTGAGCCCCCGGGCACCAGAAGCCAGCAGTGCGTCACAATTGACTTGGCAGATCGGCGCGGACCCGCTCCCCTCCGGGTCGCGGGCAAACGTCTGGAAGGTGTTTCAGAACCCCAGTTCTCGGGTGGCACTGGTTGCTCGCAACCAGTGTAGCTCCTTTTCGGAAAAGGACTTGCAAGCAAGCGGCCCGCCGGCAGGCAGGTGGCACTCGGCGAACGACGAGCTCAGACCCGCCTGCGCCGGCGGGGTCCGCGGCGGCGCAACAGGAGCGTCATCACGCCGGCGGCCAGGAGGGAAAGCGAGGCCGGCTCGGGGGCCAGGACGGAGTCCAGCCCGGGGAATTCGGCCCCGGCCGTCCCCCCGCCGCCCTCGGCCCACCCGAAGTGGTTGGCCAGGACGGTCAGGTCGCGGACGTCCACGACGAAGTCGTTGTTGAAGTCGCCGTCGGCCCAGTTAACCTTGCCGGTCATGCCGAAGTGGTTGGCGAAGAGGGTCAGGTCGAGGACGTCGACGGCCCCGTCGCCGTTGGCGTCGCCGGGGTAGGGCCCGGCGACCATGCGGTCGATCCAGTCGCCGTAGGAGCTGAGGCGGATGGCGTCGATGTAGTCGGGGTCGATGAACCAGGACTGGGAGTACTCCGCCTCGCCCTCGTGCCCGGCCTCGTAGTGCAGCTCGACGGTCCAGGTCAGCCCCGCCAGCTTCCACTCGGTGCCGTCCTGTAAGAACCACCCCGCGCCGGAGTCGTAGAAGCCCACCGAGGCCTCGTAGTTCACGCTTCCGGAGTCAAAAGTGGCGGTGAGGACGTCGGCGCTGTGCCCGGCGACGCTCCTGTAGGTGGTGTTGGCGATGCGGTTGCGGCCCCACCGGAGCGTCTCGTTGTGGTTCCCGGCGCACTTGTAGCCGTAGGTCACCCCGCCGGCGGTGAGCTCGTCCCCGCGGCCCATCCCGCAGCCGCCGATGACGGCGATCTTGAGCTTCTCGTCGGTGCCGGTGTAGATGTCGACGTAGTCGGTGAGGTTGGCGTCGGCCCCGCCGAGGGCGATCTGGACCACGCGCATATCGGCCTGGACGTGATTGTAGATTCGGGCGGCCTGGTACGCGACGCCGCCGAGGACCACCGTTGCGCCGACCCCGTACTTCTGGTGGGTGGTGGTGAGAACGTGGTTGGGCCCGATGGCCACGCAGGTGGCGTTGTCCACCCATCGCCCGACGACGGCGTCTGCCGGCCGGCTGGACGCGGGGACCTGCTCGTCATCGTCGTGGAGCACGACGCCGGTGGCCCCGGCCGCCGGCAGCAGGCACGCGCACAGCAACGCCACGTCTCTGAGAGCTGCGGTCAAGCCGATCTTCCTCACTGTGCCCTTCCCTCCACCATGCACCCCTGCCGGCCTGTTGCGCGGCCGACAAGGCTGCCTGTATCCCGCACGTCACCGAGCTGGGAGCGGACGTGCGCGGGCGGCTCCGGTCCACTTCGTCTTTATCATAGGCCAATGCGGGATTTCTGTCAAGACCAATTCCCCCATTGGGGCTTATAATTTCCGGGCGGCGGCGCCGGGGGCCGGCCGCTGAGGTCTGCCAATGGACGGAAAACGCCTTATTCCGGCGGTTCTGGCATGTGCGGTCGCCGCGGCGGGACGGGCCTCCGAGGCCGGCCCGACGGAGGAGGCCACCCTTCGGGCCGGCGGGCTCGTCGTCAGCATCGAGCGGAAGACCGGCGCGGTCAGGAGGCTGCGTGTCGGCCCAGCCCTGGAGACCATGAGCCGCTGGCCCCTGGCCGGGTACCTGGAGATCGTCGACCTCCGCGACCGAAAGACCTACGACCCGTCCGTGGCCTCGGCGATTGGCGGCTGGCGGGTCGGCGGCGGCGACGAGCCGAGATCGCTGAGCTTCAGGCGGGAATATGAAGGCGCCCCCTTCGGCATCGAGGAGACCTTCGAGGCCGCCGACGACCACCTCCGCTGGACGGCGGTCCTCCGCCTGCTGGGCGAGCGGAAGGAGAACCGCTCCGTGCGGGTCAACTGGGTCCTGCCCCTGCCGGGGGGCTGGCGGTACTGGTCGCCCAGGGACCTGACCGTCCGCCGCGCCGACGGCGTCAGCGGGTACCGGGCCGTCTACGGGCACGCCGGATTCGGCCCCCACACCACCATCATCCCGCTGGTGTCGGCGTGGGGGCGGCGCGGCGGGCTGGTGTGCTACTCGCCCCCGGACGTCCGCAAGAGTCAGATCATCTTCGAGGTGGACCCCCACGGCCTGCCGGACCCGCCGCGGGGCATGTCGCGGCTGCCTGGGGACCTCCCCCGGCTGCGGGTGGCGCATCACCTGGTGGGCCTTCGGGCGGGGAAGCCGCTGGCGCTGGCGGTGTGCCTGGCCGGCGTGAAGCCGGGGTGGCGCCCGGCGCTGGGCCATTACGTCCACGCCCACCCGCAGCTCTTCGAGCCGGCGCCCGCCGCCCGGAAGCTCGAAGGCATGTACGCCATCACCGGGTCCGGGCGCATGAGCCGGGATACGCTCCGGCAGATGCGCCAGGCCGGGGTGACGTTCGTGGAGCTGCACGGCAGCTTCCCCGAGTACGGCATCTACATGACCGAGGAGATGCTCGCCGACCCCGACCTCACCGTCCCCTGCAAGCCCCACCCGCGCAACCGCGTCTCGCTGAGGAACAACCGCCGCTGGATCGGCGAGCTGAACAAGGCCTCCATCGCCCCGTTCATGTACTTCTACAACTGCCACGCCCTGCCGGCCACCATCAACAAGCGCTGGCCCGCGGCGGGCTTCGAGGACGAGCGCGGGCGCCCCCTGCTGAAGTGGTACACCGAGCCGAGCGTCTACGGCCCGCCGGGCTCGCCCTTCGGGAAGCACATGGTCCGGCAGATGGAGCTGATGCTGAAGGCCTACCCCGCCGTGGGCGGGTTCTTCGTGGACAACTTCGGCATCGAGATGGTCAGCTTCGCCCACGACGACGGGGTGACCATGATCCGCAATCGCCCCGCCTACGACCTGAACCGCAACCACCAGGGGCTGGGGCCGGTCTGCTTCGCCAAGGCCCACGCCGCCGGGAAGCTGATCATGATCAACAAGCTGGCCACCATCGAGTCGGCCCGGGGGGCCGACATGGTGCTGACGGAGGGCAATTCGCTGCACTCGGTGACGCAGCACGCCCTGGCCTGCGTGTTCCGGGCGGTCTTCCCGCTGGGCGCGATGCGCGGGATGAGCGTCGAGCAGGCCCTCCAGCACCTGCTCCTGCTGGGCGGGACGCCCGAGGAGGGCCTCTACCGCCGCGACCCGGAGACCATGAAGGCCTACCGGCCGCTGACCGACGCGATGATCGGCAAGCGGTGGGTGCTCACCCGCGACCCGCTCACCGTCCCCCGCCCGTACGCCGGGCAGGTCTTTCGCATCGACAAGCACGCCGCCGGCGCCGGGGACGTCGTCGTCGCCCTGGTCGACCTGAACCGCTCCTGGCGCCAGAAGCGCTTCACCGAGGGCCTCACCGTCAAGGTCCGCCTGCCCGACGCGGGCGAGCTGAAGAAGGCCACCTGGCTCGCCGCGGAGAAATCCGCCGGCAAGCCCGCCCCCTGCAAGCTCGAACTCTACGCCGGGCAGCTCACCGTCACCCTCCCGCCCGCCGGGGCCGCGGGCATCCTGCGACTCAGGCGCGCGGCCGCGCCCCCCATGCCGGACTGAGGCCGGGATTTGCTCCCATCTGCCGATTTTCACCCCGCTTTTCGCACTCGGCCACGGAGGCGACCATATGTATCTCTCTTTAGGAAAGGCGCTTAGGAGGAGAAAGCCCCGCACCGAGGCCTCCCGTCGCGGTGCAATCGAGGCCGACCTCAAGTGCAGCGATCCAAGAGGCGATAAAATAGCGGCAGGGTTGCTGAAAATGCGGCAAAAATCGCCTTGACGTCGCTAGAAATGACGGCAAGATGCAACGCATGCGTGATCAGAGCGAGAGACCTAAGGAGACGAACCTGGTTCCCCGGCTGTTCTCGCCACCGCGCCAGAGCTTCTTCCTGTTCGGCCCCAGGGGGAGCGGCAAGTCGACCTGGCTGCGCCGCTCCTATCCGTAGGCCATCTACATCGACCTGCTCGATTCGGAGACGCTCCGGGCGCTGCTGGCGCGCCCCGAGCGGCTCCGCGATGCTGTCGAAAGCCAGCCGAACGCCCGCCAGGTCGTCATCGACGAAATCCAGAAGGCCCCGCTCCTGCTGGACGTCGTGCACCTGCTCATCGAACGCAGGCCTCGCCCGCCCACGCAGTTCATCCTGACCGCCTCCAGCGCCCGGAAGCTGCGGCGAGCGGGCGTCAACCTCCTGGGCGGCCGGCTGCTGGAGGAAACGCTGCATCCCTTCATGGGCGCCGAGCTCGGGGAAGGCTTCGAGCTGCGGCGTGCCCTCCAACTCGGAATGCTGCCGCTGGTCCTGGACTCGTCAGACCCGCAGGAGACATTGCGGACCTATGCCTCCTTGTACGTGCGCCAGGAGGTGCAAGCCGAGGGGCTCGTTCGCAACATCGGCGGCTTCGCCCGCTTCCTGGAGGTCATCAGCCTGTCGCATGGCTCGCTGTTGAACGTCTCGGGCGTCGCGCGGGAATGCCTGATTCCGCAGAAGACGGCCGAGGGCTACGTCGAGGTGATTGAAGACCTCCTCCTGGGTTTCCGACTCCCCTCATTCACCAAGCGGGCCCGCAGGAAGCTTGTCCATCATCCGAAGTTCTTCTACTTCGACGCGGGGGTCTTCCGCGCGATTCGACCCAAGGGGCCGCTCGATCGTCCCGAGGAGATCGGCGGGGGCAGCCTCGAGGGCCTGGTCGCTCAACACCTGCGGGCATGGATCGCTTACAGCGGAGGGGACCATCGGCTGTTCTTCTGGAGGACCAAGAACGGCGTGGAGGTCGACTTCGTCGTGTACGGGAGCGAGCACTTCTTCGCCCTGGAGGTCAAGGGATCGGCGTCGGTCTACCGCAAGGACGTTCGGCCCCTCAAGAGCTTTCTCGAGGACTACCCGGCCGCCCGCGCCGCCCTGCTCCACGGCGGGCGGGAGCGGCTGCGGATCGACGGCATCCTGTGCCTGCCCTGCGAGGAGTTCCTGCGCGAGCTGGTGCCCCGCCGGCCGCCGCGGCTGACCTGAGATGTGGGGGCGGTGGTCACGGCCCCGGGGCGGCTCACGCGCAGCCCCGGGTGTCGGGTCCCGTTTGACCCTGCGGGAAGCTGGTCCCCTCCGGCAGCTTGAGGTCCAGGGCGGCGGCGTTGGCGGCGTATTCCGCCCCGCTCATGCAGGCGGTCAGGGCGAAGGCGTTGAGGGGCTGGCCGAAGAGGTAGGCCAGGGCGACCTGCGGCAGGGTCGCGCCCAGCTCGGCGGCGAGCTTCTCGGCCTGATCGAGCGTCCGGAAGTTCTCCTCGTTGCAGTAGCAGCGGACGACGAGGTTGTCGGGGCCGAAGGCGTCGAGGTTGTCGCGGCGGAAGCGCCCGGTGAGGAACCCCCCGCACAGGCTGGACCAGCAGAACAGCGGCATCCGAGTCTTTTCGTACCAGCCTCGGGCGTCGGCGGCGTCGGGCCCGCTGATGCTGACGCAGCCGGCCCAGGGCGGCTCGGCCGGCGCGACCAGCGCGAGGGGCGGGCTGCTGGCGGCGAAGCCCACCAGCCCGTGGGCGGCGGCGTAGGCGTTGGCCTCGGCCAGCCGCTCGTGCGTCCAGTTCGACCCGCCGAAGGCCCGGATCTTGCCCTCGGCGACGTGCTCGTTCAGCCGCTCGACCACGGGCCCTACGGGATAGTCCGGGTCGTCCCGGTGAAACAACCACAGGTCGATGTAGTCCGACTCCAGCCGGGCCAGGTTGTCGTGCAGGTCCGCGGTGATGTCGAAGGGCGTCACCCGCCTGCGGTCGGCGCTGTGGTGGCAGCCCTTGTCGATGAGGACGACCTTGTCGCGGACGCCGCGGTCGTTGACCCACTGCCCGAGCACGCGCTCGGAGTCGCCTCCGCCATAGACGTGGGCGGTGTCGAAGGCGGTGCACCCGGCCGCCAGGACGGCGTCCAGGACGGCGAAGTTCTCCTCGATGCGCTCGCGGCGGAGCATGGTCGTGCCCTGCACGATGCGCGAGATCGGCTTGTCGATGGCGGGGACGTTTCCGTACTGCATGGGGTGTGACTCCTGACTGACCCGGTCCCACGGGTGAACCCGTGGGCTTTGGGGGGTGGAGGGGGCGCGGTGCACCGTTTCACGGTATCCGGTCCTCCGGTCTTGCGGTCTTCACTCCATGGGGTATTTCAGCCCCCACTGGGCGCGGATGGCGTCCAGCGTCCGCATGATCGAGAGGGTCTCGTCCAGGCCCATGACGTCGCTTTCGGTCTTTCCGGCGCGGAGGCATTCCATGACCTCGACGGCCTGGCAGTTGTACCCGTTGCCCTCGTAGCCCAGCTCGATGCGCTCCTCTTCGCCGCCCGCGCGCACGGTCAGCCGCCTGCCGTGCCACCACGGAGACTCCAGCCGGATCATCCCCTCCGTCCCCAGCACGGTCGCCTCCTGCGGCGTGCCGGTGCGCACGCCGGTGTAGAGGACGGCCAGTTGCCCGCTCGGGGACTTCAGGAGCATGCCCGCCTGCTCGTCCACGCCGGTCTGACCCATCTCGGCGAGGGCGGCGACCTCGCCCGGCGGGCCCAGCACCATGGAGGCGAGGGAGACGGCGTAGACGCCCACGTCCAGCAGCCCCCCCCCGCCGAGGCGGGGGTCGAACAGGCGGCTGCTGGGGTCGAAGCGGGCGCGGAAGCCGAAGTCGGCGGCGACCATCCGCACCTGCCCGACCCGCCCGGCGGCGAGCAGCTCCCGCAGCCTGACGACCGTCGGCAGGAACCGCGACCACATCGCCTCCATGAGGAAGAGGCGCTCCCGGCGGGCGACGGCGACGACCTCCTCGGCCTGGGCGGCGTTGATGGTGAAGGGCTTCTCGCAGAGCACCGCCTTCCCCGCGCGCAGGCAGAGGATGCTGTTGGCGGCGTGGAGGGAGTGCGGGGTCGCCACGTAGATCACGTCCACGTCCCCATCGGCGGCCAGAGCCTCGTAGCTCCCGTGCCGGCGCGGGACGCCCCACCGCTCGGCGAAGGCGTCGGCGGTGGACTGCTTCCGCGACCCGACGGCCGCCAGCTCGGCGCCCGCGGCCGCGCCCAGGCCCGCGGCGAACTTCCCCGCGATGCTGCCCGTTCCAAGGATGCCCCATCGGATCTTCTCCGCCATGCTCGGCTCCTCTGCAGAATCCGTCGAAGCGGCCGCGCCCGCCCGGAGCCGGCCGGCCGCGCCGCAGTGTGCCCGGAGCCTCTACTCGAACCGGCCGGGCTTGTCAAGAATCCGCCGCCCGCGACGAAAAACAACCCGCTTTGCGCGCAGGGAAATCGAAGATGAAATGTATAATTCATGGTAGCGGGACACACAGGAGGGTCTTTTCATGGACCACGAAGCGATCTGTGATTGCCCATTCAAGGACACCTGCCAGACCTACGCCGACCCGATGGTGCAGGCCTGCGAGAAGGGCCCCGCCGGGCGGGGCTGCGAGGGCGTCAGCGACGAGCATCGCCGAGAGCACTGCAAGGCGTTCACGTGCAAGTACCTCACGGTGGTCCTGGCCAGCCTGATGGGCGGGCGGTCCGCCGGGGGCTCCAAGGCCACGTGAACCGGGCTTCTCAGAACCCGTACCGCAGTGCGGCGTAGAGGTTGGAGTTGTTGCGGAACTGGCCGAAGAAGCTGTAGGGGTGGGTCCCCACGAAGACGTTCCCGCCGACCTCGACGGTCCAGTGGTCGTCGATCTTGTAGCTGAGTCTCGGGCGGAGGTAGGCGTCGGAGTCGGTGGGGCTGTAGTAGACGAACAGCGCCAGGGCGAGGTTCTGGTTCATCAGCAGCTTGCGGATGCGGACCGTCAGCACCTGGCGGGCCTCGGCCGCCGGCGGGGCGCCCGGCGCCAGGGCGGAGCGGTAGGCGTCGTGGTCCATCATCCATTCGAGGTAGTACTGCACCCCGACGGTCAGGTCGCGGGCGATCCGCGGGAGGTCCTGCTCGTACCCGCCCAGCAGCCGGAGCTGGCTGTTGGCGACGAGGGGGTCCTCCCCGGCGCGGTCCTGTCGGCTGTCGTAGTAACCGGCCTCGAAGTGCCCGATGCCCCGCCCGAGCTTCCCGCGGACGCTCCCGCCGTAGACGCTCAGCCGGGGAAACGTCGCCCGCCCCGTCGCCGGGTCCATGCCCGCGGGGCTCTTCCAGAAGCCCCAGTACCCGTAGGCGGCGAGTTCGTACCCGGCGAGGTTGCGGTGAATCCTGACGGCCCACTCGTGGTCGTCGAACCACTCCTGGGGCTTCTGGACGCGGACGGGGCGGTGGCGTCCGGCCAGTCGGCCGGCGGCGGCGTTCCAGTACGACAGCCGCCGCCCCGTGATGAACCGGTCGGCGTCGAAGGCCGGCGTGAAGACCACGTCGAGATTGGCCAGCTTGGAGAACAGGCTGATCTTGATCGCGTCGGAGGGGGCCTTGAGGTACTCCACGTCCCGCCCGGTGAAGAAGGCCTGCCAGTCCTTGCCAAACAGGTCGTTGACGAAGAGCATGTCGCCGGTGCCCCAGGTGAGGACCTGCCGCCCGAGCTTGACGTCCATGAATCTCAGCGGCGAGAAGCTGACGTTCGCCTCGCGCAGGTCCAGAAAGCCCGCCCCCTCCTCCAGCCGGGGCCTGTGGTGGGAAACCACCGCGTCGTACAGCACGTCGGCCGTCAGCTTGAAGGTCAGCTCCTTGAAGGGCTTCTCGATCTCCAGTTGGAGTCGGGTCTCGCCGAGGGAGGCGTGCCGGGAGTGGGCGTCGTGCTGGGTGCGGACGCCGCCGCGGACCTCCCAGAAGCCGGTCAGCCCGGCCCGCTTGAGGAAGTCTTCGGCGGGCCTCTTGCCGGCAGGTCTGGTGGCCGGCTTGCCGGGCCCCAGCCCGGCGGGCAGTGCCGGCTCGCCCTGCCCCAGCCCGGCGGGCAGTGCCGGCTCGCCGCCTGTGGGGCGGGTCGCCGGGCGGGTCGTCGGGCCAAGGCCCGCCGGCAGCGGGGGCTCGTCGGCCGCCCATGCGCCGGCGCCACACCACACCGCGAGCATGCCCAAGGCCAGTCTATGTCTGAGCATGACACCCACAGGTCGATCCGGACCGTCACGGTCACCGACAGCGCGGCTTCGGGTGCCATGCTTACGTTGTGTGTAAGCATGCCTGCAAACAGCGCAGGCATGGCACCCGGCACCAGGCACTCTCTCACCTCTAACCTCTAACCTCTAACCTCTCACCTACTCCAGGTACTTGTACGGCGGGCGCTTGAGGAAGCGCTCCGTGAACAGCGCCTCCGGCAGGCCGAGGTTGTACTTGACGCCGCCGTACTCCAGGACCGTGTGCCCCCCGATCTTCTCGTCGGTCATCTTCGCCGCCGTCACCGTGGGGTACCCGTCGATGGTCTCGACCTTGGTGGCCTGGTAGGTCCGGTACTTCCTGCCCCGGGCGTCGTAATAGTCGGTCTTGACGACGAGGAAGGTCTTGCGGTGGATCCACATCTCGAACCAGGCGAACTCGGCGCCCTTGGGGTCCCTGGGCGTGTTCTTCAGGACGTAGTAGTTCCCTGTGGTCTTGGTCAGCTCGTGCTTGTCGGCCTGGACGCTCCGCCCGGAGACGTCCTCGTAGAAGAAGTGCGACCCGACGAAGCTGGTGCGCTTATCGGTGGCGGCGATCCGCTTGACGTTGTCGAGCGCCGGCTGGTACAGCCAGCGGTCGTCGTCCTTCTTGCCCTCGGCGTACTTCCACACCAGGAAGGTCATCTTCTTCACGTCGGCGGGCTCCCGGAAGTACACGTAGAGCTTCTGGTCGCCGAGGTGGGCGAGGTCTTTGGCGGGGTCGGGCTTCTTGCCCGCCTCGGCCTTTTCCCCGGCCGGGGAGGCGTCCCGCCGGAGGATGGTCATCTCGCGCTGGCGCTTCCCGCCCTGGGCGTCGACGATGGTCATCTGCACCTGGGCCCGCCCGTCGGCGCCCTGGTAGTAGGAGACGTAGTTGGTGCGGTTGACGATCTGGTCGACGGAAGGCGTCTTCTCGGGCGGGGCCTTCTGCGCCTGGGCCCAGAGCCCGCCGGCGATCCCCAGCGCCGACGTCGCGGCCAGCGCCCGCCAGGCGCGTTCATTCGTCTTCATGGCGCACCTCCTGGTTTTCGGGGTGCTGTCGGCACTTCTGGCGCCGGGAGAGCAGCCCGCAGGCCGACGCCAGCACCACCACGCCGGCGGCGCTCGTCCAGGTCATTATACCCCACCCGCTCAGGCGGAACTGGTGCAGCGTCAGCGCCACCAGCGCCACCAGCGCCGCCGAGGAGGCGACGCACAGCACGCAGTTGCACGCCGGGCCCATGGCCGGGGCCGCCGCGAACAGCCGCCGCTCCAGCAGGCGGATCAGCGCCGGAAGCAGCCCCAGCGTCGCCACGCCCGAGACCAGAAGGATCGTCGCCAGCAGCACGCCGACGGTCCTGTACGGCACCAGGGGCGCCAGCAGCAGCGGGGCGAACCCCGCGGCGATGACGATGATGTTGCGGGCGATGGCGCGTGCGGGCTCACCGAAGACGGCCGGCGCGGTCCCCGCCCAGCCGGCTGAGGGGGTGTACAACTGCCGGCTGCGGGCCAGGAAGTGGATGGCGAAGTCCACCGCCAGCCCCAGCGTCAGCGAGCTGAGCACCGCCACGGGCATGTCGTAGTCCTTCCCGACCCCCCCCACCGCCCCGTAGATCGCCGCGATCGTCACCGTCAGGGGGACCATGCTCAGCAGCCCCCACAAGGCCGAGCGGAACAGGACCGTCATCAGCAGGAAGACGACCAGGAAGCTGCCGGCGAACGCCTGGAGCATGCCCGCGACCATCTTCTCCTGCCAGACGACGTTGATGTACGTCAGCCCGAACCAGCGGTACGTCAGGTCCGGCAGACCGTGGCGGTCGAGGTGGCGTTTCAGGGCGGCGGCGACGTGGCTCATGTCGCGGTTGTCGCCGCTGCGAAGCTGCACCCAGATGCTCGCCGTGCGGTAGTCGTCGGTGGTCACGAAGTGCCCCAGGTCGCGCGGGCGGTGGCCGGACTCGAACTGCGTGATGCACTCGGCGACGGCCTTGCGGTTGGGCGGGATGGTCTCGTACTCGCCCCGCCCGTCGTGCAGGTCGCGGTTGACCGTCTCGACGATCTGCACCAGCGAGTTGCTCTTGCCGACGATGCCGGTGGCGCCCAGGACGCGCTGGACCTCCTTCATGTGCCGGAGCACGGCGGGGTCCTTGAAGACCCCCCCCGCCTGGCGCTGCTCGGAGAGGAAGGTCTTCGCGGCATCCCAGGCGAGCTTGGCCTGCGGACCGGCCGGGCGAGTTGCGGCCGACCGGGCCTCGGCAAAGGCCCTCTCCAGGGCGTCGAACACGGCCGCGCGGCTCCACCTTTCCTTGCTGATGACCCGGTGAGGCATCCCCGGGCCCCTAGCGGCGCGGCTCCCACTTTCCCGGCTGACGGCGCCGGGAAGCTTCGCGGCCAGCGCCCGCGCCTTCGCCGAGAGCAGCTCCAGCGCGGTGCCCACGTGCGTGGCGTAGTCCTTCGCCCGGGCGTGGAGGTCGGCGGCGTACTTGGCGGCGTCGAAGTCCTTCCGCGGCGGCGCGAACGGGTCCCAGGAGCGGTCCAGGAACTCCTTGACCGCCAGCCAGGCGGACAGCTCCTCGTCGGTGGCCGTGTCGGGGTCGGCCTGGAGCTCGGCGACCAGCAGGTCATAGAACCTCTCGATGCTCTTGGCCTGGTCGGCGATCTCTCTGGCCGGACCAGGAATGCGGTCGGCCAAGGCGGCGACGCGCCGGGCGCGCTCGCCGGCCGCGGTCGCCACCGCCCCGGCGGCGGCCGACGGGTTGAACGCGCCCCCCGCGCCCTCCAGCGCCAGGTAGGCCATGTAGGTCCCGCCGAAGTGCTTGTTCAGGACCCGGTCGGCCACGCGGATGGGGTGGGAGGGGGTGAACCACTTGATGGGGTTGTCGTTGATGTTGATCCGGCTGATTCCCCAGGCGGCGGCGACCAGCACGACCCCGGCGGCGGTGAGGATCCACACCGCCCGGCGGTAGGTCGCCCCGCCGAGGGCCTGGAGGAACCGCCCCAGCGCCGTGCGGCGGGTGGGCTCGCCGGCGTGGTGTCTGGCCCCGAAGCCCGCCAGCCGATGCGCCGGGATCAGCATCACGAACGCGGGGATGAACGTCACCGTCAGCACCCACGCGGCCAGGATGCCCATCGCCACGAACGCGCCGAAGACCTGCACCGGGGGGATCGGCGTCAGGGCCAGCGAGGCAAACCCCGCCGCCGACGTCAGCGAGGTGTACAGCATGGGCATGAACAGGGCATCCATGACCTTCTCGATGGTCCGCCGGCGGTCGCGGGTCTCCTGGTAGCGCTCGAAGAACTCGCTGATGATGTGGATCGAGTCCAGCACGGCGAT
>CAZNSB010000098.1:0-12816 GCA_964575155.1 uncultured Planctomycetaceae bacterium
AACCATGCGTATCGCGCGAGGTCCCGCCCGCCCCGCCGGCCGAAGAAACGCGCGCCGGCCGTGCCCGCCCGGCAGGCGTACTCCCATTCCGCCTCGGTGGGCAGCCGGTAGCCGTCGGCCTCGAAATCACATTCCCACGACTGGGCTTCCTCCCGGAGGAGGTAGCACGGCTGGAGGCCCTCGACCCACGACCGCTCATTGCAGTACTCGATGACCTCGCCCAGCGTGACCTGCTCGACCGGGCGCTTGGGACCCTTGAAGTGCGACGGGTCGGGGATTTGCAGCCGGCGGAACTGCTCCTGCGTCACCTCGCAGCGGTCCATCAGGAACGAGTCCACCCAGACCCTGTGGACGGGGGCCTCGCTGGCCTGGCCCGAGGCCGACGAGCCCATCTGGAACCACCCGCCGGGGACGCGGACCATCTCCACGCCCGTCCTCGTCGTGACCACCGGCAACGGGTCGGCGGGGCGGTCGGCGCCGCCGTCCCTCCGGCAGCACAGCCCCGGCGGGATCGCCAGGGCCAGCAAGCACAGGAACGGCGCTGTCTTCATCGCGGCCCCAGCCCTTTCGGTTTTCGGTTTTCGCCACCGGCCGGCAGCCAGTCGGGCTCCTTGTTGCTGACCCCGTCGGTGGTCAGGCGCACGCAGAGGTTTGCCTCCGAGGCGTCGGCGACGTAGATGTGCCAGCCCTTGGCGACCCCGCCGACGTACTGCGGCCCCTTGGGGCCGTGGGCGAAAGCGATGTACTTGCCGTCCGGCGACCAGTCGCCGTGGTAGACCTCGCAGTCCTCCGAGCAGCGGATGAGCTTCCTGCCGTTCGTGACCTTCGGCGGGGTGGACGTCAGGTCCAGGTCGGCGACGGCGATGACCGTGTCGGAGAGGTTCCACAGGAGCTTCTTCCCGTCGGGGCGGACGTCCGGCCGGCAGCCTTCCACGCCCTTGAGCTGGAAGACCCGGTTTCCCTCGACCTCAATGGCCAGGTCGCCGTAGCGGTACCCCATCCCGCCGTGCACCGTGGCCAGGAACCACTTCCCGTCCGGCGACCACTTGAGGGCATACAGGTGATGGATGTACGGGTTCGGGTGCTTGCGGTGCCGGCCGGTGGCCAGGTCGTAGATGCAGATGTAGCGCGTGGCGTAACTGTCATACGTAAAGCGAGGATACTCATTCGGCGTGTAGGCGACGGCCTTGCCGTCGGGGCTCCAGCACGGGTGGCGGGCGTTCCTGGCCACCAGCTTTCGGTCGGGGCCGCCGGGGCGCCCCTCCGCGCCGGCGGCGAGCAGGTCGGTGCGCACGTAGTAGACGTTGCGGACCTTGGACCTTCCCTTTCCCTCGTCGGCAACGAAGGCGATCTTGGACCCGTCGGGGGAGGCGTGCGGGTACATCTCGTCCACGTCCGGGCTGCGCGTGAGGTTGATGCACCCCGAGCCGTCCGCGCCCATCACGAACAGCTCCCAGTCCTTCCCGCGGTAGCTCTCGTACACGATCCGGTAGGGGAGCCTTTTCAGCTCGGCGCGGAGCCGGGCCTTCCTGGCGGCCGTGGCGGCGGCATCGGCGGGTCGGCCGGGGGCCTTCTCCCTCCCGGCCGGCCTGGCCGGGACCGCCAGGACCCACACGATCAACACCCCAACTGACAGGACGGAGGCCTTCACTCGAAAGCTCCATGCCGGTCGGCGCGAGGCGGGCTCATCGGCCCTTCCCGGCCGCGGCCGGCACCCAGTCGGGCTCCTTGTTGCTGAGCCCGTCGGTCGTCAGGGCAACCCACACGTCCCTCTCCGCGGCGTCGGCGACGCAGATGTTCCACCCCCTGGCCACCTGGCCCACCTGCTCGCCCCCCTTCGGGCCGTGGGCAAACGCGACGTACCTGCCGTCCGGCGAAAAGTCGGCGTGATACATCTCATGTTTCTTGTCGCACGTGACCAGCTTTCGGACGTTGGTCACCTTCGGCGGCCGCGAGCCCAGGTCCAGGTCGGCGACGGCGATGACCTGGTCGGTGGCGTTCCAGGCGACGCGCTTGCCGTCGGGGCTGACGTCGGGCCGGCAGCCCCCCACCGGCTTCAACTGAAAGACCCCCTTCCCGCCGGCCTCAATCGCCAGGTTGGCGTGCTTGTACCCCATGCCGCCATGCACGGTGGCCAGGACCCACTCCCCGTCCGGGGAGAAACCGATGCTATAAAGGTGATGCAGGGTCCGGTTGGGATGCTGCCGGTGCCTGCCGGTCTTGAGGTCGTAAAGGAACAGGCCCCGGGTCGCGAAGTCCTTGTATGAAAACCGCTCGAACTCGCCCTTCACGTACGCGACCCGCCCGTCGGGCACCCAGCAAGGCTGCCGGGCGTTCTCGGCAACGAGCTTGCGCCCGCCGCCGTCGACGCTCATGCAATACACGTTCCGGCTCTTCGATTCCTCCGCCGGCTCGTCGACGACGAAACAGATCAACTTTCCGTCGGGTGAGGCGTGGGGATACAGCTCGTGCACCCGGGGCGTCTTCGTGAGGTTGACGGGGTTGGCCCCGTCGGCGTCGATCACGAACAGCTCCCAGTTGCCGCCGCGATTCGTCTCGTAAACGATCCTGTAGGGGAGTTTCTTCAGCCCGGCCCGGAGCCTGGCCTGTCTGGCGGCGCGGGCCTTCGCGGCCTCGCCCGGTCCGGACCGAGCAGACTCCTTTGACCCGGCAGCAGCTCCGGAAAAGGCTGCCCAACCCCACGCAATCACTAGACCGGCCGGAAGGACGTCACCCCATCGCAGTGCCTTGCGCCGCTGTCCGCACACATTCGGTTCCTCTCTGGCCTTCCATGCCATTATATTGGTGGCGTGCCGAATGGGCAAACGGGTCGTCTCGCGAGGAGAAAACGGGACGGATTCATTTTCTTGACGGGTGGCAGATGGGTCAGGAGACTTTGACGCATGCCGAGGTCAGCCCGAGTCGTGCTGCCCGACTGCCCGCATCATGTCGTCCAGCGCGGACGCAACCGCGGCGCGGTGTTTGTGGAGGCCGGGGATTACGAGTACTATCTTTCGAATCTGCGGACCTTCAAGCGGTCGTTGGGCTGCCGGGTGTACGGCTTCTGCCCGCCGCGGCGGATCTCCGCTTCGCTTCGACCTGATGACCAATCAGACGGCTTCGCCACGGCTACGCCGGGCCGGGCGTGCACCTGATCGTGGACCCGGGCTCGGACGTCGCCAGCCTGGGCGGGCTGTTGAAGCGGCTGGCGGGGCGGCAGACGCGCTGGGTCAACCGGCGGGAAGGCCGGCGCGGCACGCTGTGGGAAGGGCGCTACAAGTCCAGCCCGATCCAGACGGAAGCGTATCTGCACCGGTGCAGCCGCTACGTGGAGCTGAACCCGGTGCGTGCGGGCTTGGTGGCCCACCCGGAGCAGTACCGATGGTCGAGCTTGGCGGCCAAGATCGGCCGGGCGAAGCTGGATTGGCTGGACGCCGACCCGTGCTGGGAGTCGCTCGGCCGCGACGCCTCCGAGCGGCGCCAGCAGTACGTCGCGTGGGTGTGTTCGGGCGTTGGGGAGGAAGAGCTGCGGTTCCTCCGCCTGGCCCTGGAGCGCGGGCAGTTGACCGGCGATGAGCGTTTCCGGACGGAGGTGGCCGAACGGATCGGGCGGCGGATCGAATTCCGCGGCCGGGGCAGGCCCAAGAAGCGGGCCCCATCCCGCGAAAAATAAATCCGTCCCCTTTACGCTGAGGAACTCGGCCCCTTTCCGGGCAGGCCTTTACGAAAAACCCCATTCGAAGGACCGGTCGCCTTCCAGCGTGCCGACCGGCGCCGGCGGCTCGGGCGGGTCGTCCTCCCAGACCATGTGTCCCCGCACCCCGGACGGCGAGAACTCCATGATGCGGATACCGCTGGGGTCGCCATACGGGCCGTATCCGCCCACGCCCTGGGTGACACAGTGCAGCGTGCCTGCGATCACGTCCACCTGGTTGAAGTGCTGGTGCCCATACAGCGCCACCTTCACGTTCGCCCGGGCCTCGATCAGCGAGAGCACCTGGATCTCCTCCAGCAGCCGGACCTGGTCGTAGCAGCCCCGGGCATGGACCCGTTGGGCCATGCGCACCAGCGGCACGTGCAGCACCACGCACGTCGGGCGGTCGTTCGTCTCGGCCAGCAGGCTCTCGAATCGCTCCAGGTGCGGCTGCGGCATGTTCAGCATGTTCCCGAACTCGCTGACGTAGCCCTTGTAGTGGTTGACCTGCGGGCCGACGTACGGGATGTTGAGCAGCCCCATCCCCCCCACCACGAAGCGCCACCCGCCGGCCTGGAACGAATAGGTGAAGGACTCCGACCAGGGCCCGGGCAGGGCGTCGGCGATCTTGCCCTCGATGTCGTACCCCTCGGGTTTTCGCCCGATGTCGTGGTTGCCGATGGTCAGGTACACGGGCTTGGTGATCCGCCTGACGGCCCGGACGAACTCGCCGACGCTCTCGTCGCTGGCCTGGTTCACCAGGTCGCCGAGAAACAGCACGAAGTCCACGTCCCGCCCGTTGACCAGGCGGATCATCGTCTGGACCCTCTCCGAATCCCCCCCGACGTGGAGGTCTCCGACGACGGCGGCAGTGATCGTCTCCGCGCTGTCTTGCTCCCGATCAGGACCCAATACGTTCCTCCTCTCTCTGGCGGGAAGGCCGGTCAGGTCTCGGCGGATCTCCGGCCCGCACGGCCGGAGGCGCCCGCCGGGGCTATTTCTGTATCTTCGCCAGCGTGTCCTCGGCACACCCCCGCACCAGGATGCTGGAATGCTTCTTCAGCTTCCCGATGTCGCCGACGGCCTTTGCGGCGCCCTTGCCGATCGACCCAAGGGCCTTCAGGGCGGCCACGACGACCTCCTCGTCCATGTCTTGCAGCATCTTGACCAGCGCCGGAACGGCGCCCTTGGCCCCGGGGCCCATGTTCTCCACGGTCTTGGCGGTGTACTTCCGCACGTCCTTGTTCGGATCCTGAAGGGCCGCGACCAAGGCGGGAACATGGCCCTTCAGGTCCACCTTCGCCTCGGATATCGTCCGCGCCGACAGGATGCGCAGCTCCTGGCCCTCGCCCTTCAGCCCGGCGACCAGCACGCCGAGGGCCGGCGCAGATCGGGGCTTGATCTTGATCAGCGCCCTGGCCGAATGGATTCTCACGGTCTCGGTCGGGCTCTTCAGCGCTTTGGCAAGCTCCGCGACCGCATCCTGGCCCAGTTCGATCAGGCATTCGGTCGCAAGCGCCCGAGCGTAGCTGTCGTCGTCTTTCAGCACCCCGACGACCGGGCGAACCGACGGCTTGCCGATCTTCATCAGCGCCTTCTGTGCCTCGGTCGAAACGCGGACGTTCCTGTCTTTCAACGCTTCGGCCAGCCGGGGCGCCGCCTCTGCCGCCTGAGGCCCCAGATCGCGCAGGATTTCGACCACCGACCTGCGGACGTTTTCGTCGTAGCTCTCCAGGGCCGCCAACAGCGCCGGCACCGCCTTTGGGCCGTGCTTTGCGATGATTCGTCCGGCCCGCTGGCGGACGTCGTCGTCCCTGCTCTTCATGAGCTCGGCCAGGGAGGGAAGGACCTCGGGCCCGGCCTTGGCCAGCAGCTCGGCCGCCGCCTCGTGCACCTTTGCGCTGGAGTCTTTCAGCGCCCCCGCGAGGGGGGGATAGGCGTCCGGCCCGAACGCCAGCAGCGCCTCCATGGCCTTTTCCTTGACCGCCCTGCTGTGCCCGCCCAGCAGGCCGATCAGCGACGGGATCGCGCTCTTCGCCCTCGGGCCGAGCCTGCCGAGGTATTCGGCGGCCACCGGCCTGAGCTCGATCCGCTGGGCGCCCAGGCACTGCGTCAGTGTCTCGACCACGTCGTCGGTGACGCTGTCCAGCTTGACCAGCGCCACGGCGGCCTCCAGGCGCAGGTGCTCGTCCTTTTCTTTCAAGGCCAGCCCCAGGGCCGGCGACGCCTTCCGGGCGTCCTGGCCGATGTTGCCCAGGACCTTCGCCGCATGGCCCCTGTCCTTGGGCTCGCCGGTCTTGAGCTTCTCCATCCAGTCCTCTACGGTCTTGCCCTTCTTCGGGTCGGGCTTCCCGTCGATGCCGTAGCGCGTCTCGGCCTCCGCGTCCTTTTCTTCTCCGCCACAGCCTGCGCATGAACCCACGAGGATCACCGCCAGGCCCATTGGACCCAGGGCCCGCGCCAGGTGTGCAACAAGACGCCCGTGCCGGTTCGATCGGATCGGTCTCATGACATCGCACCTCCGCTGGGGCTGACGTTCGCTCTGCCCTGAACGCGGCCCGTCAGGTTACGGGGTCCAGAACCTTTTCCCGGCCTTTGAAGAACGTCACTTCCTCTGACAGAATTTCCAATCAGCGCAGGTGGAAGGACGCGCAGCTTCCCGTCCACGTGCATTTCAAGACTCACGCGGCGATGGTGGTTCTGAATCATCTTCTGCCTTGCGTCGTCGGTTATCCCCACGTGAGTGGAGAGGGCCGCAATTCCGCTGCCCTCGGGCTTATACACCGACTCCTGGCGGGGGACAACCCACATCGCCCGCGAGAGCCTCCGCTTTCCCGTCACCGGGATGACGGCCGATCGCCGGCGCCTGCCGAAGCTGGGGGTCTCCATCGCTGTCTTTCTGATTTCCGCCGAGGTCGGCGTGACGCTCGGCTCCCACGGCCTGTTCTGCTATCGCGTTGAACCGCGGTCCGCCGGGCGGGTTCCGTCGGCGTTCCGATGATCGCCGGGCCCGCCGGGGCGGCGCCCGGACGATCCATGCACAGGGCCGTCCCGTGCACGCCGACTGCCCCTCGTCGATCCCAGCCATGCCGATAGTTCCGATGGGCAAAATGCCGGAAAACTGCAAATTTCTGAAAACGCGTATCCCGCCATGAAAGCGCGACTTAGATGTGCGCGTCGCCGAATCGGCTCGCCCGCCTTGTCCTCGTCGACACGGGCGGGCATAGCATTAGACATAAGTGGCCGGGGAGGCGGGACCTCGCAGGGACGCGAACAGATGAGATGGAAGCAGGGGCCCAATGCAGCGCGCACTGACGCGACGAGGCCCCGGATTCTCTCCGGCCAGGGAAATCGAAAGGAGCGACTCATGAGAAGACTGGCAGGTACACTAACGGTTTGTGCCCTCGTCGGGCTTGTGTTCCTGGCGGGGTGTCGGGACCACATGCCGCATTCGTTCACCTGGCCGGCAAGCGGGGACGTCGTGCCCAGCCACCCCAAGCCCCCCGAGGGAGGCTACTACACCAACTGGGACCCGTACGCGGCGACACTGGAGGTCGAGCCCGTCAAGGACGTCAACCCCGTCCGCACCCAGCACGTGCTGATCGCGACGGTGAAGGACGCGAACGGCCAGCCGCTTCCCAACCGGCGCGTGGAGTGGCTTCTCGCCGAGGGCAGCGTGGGCGACATCATCGAGGTGGACGAGAGTGGCTTGCGGGCCAGCCGGGGGTACAAGCTCACCAACAACTACGCCGTCTCCCATACGAACAACTACGCCCACGTGCTCGATCGGGGCAACGACGATCCTGCCGACGACATCCACCTGCGGAGGGGCCAGACCTGGTGTGTGATCACCTCCCCGGTGGAGGGAACCACCCACGCGGTGGCGTACGCCCCGGGGATCTACGATTGGCAAAAACACAAGGTCTTCGTGGAGAAGCACTGGTACGACGTGGCCGTGAAGTTCCCACCGGATGCGACCAACCGCATCGGCACGCCGCACAAGCTCATCACCCAGGTCATGAAGCATTCGGACGGGTCGCCCCTGGCGGGGTATCTCGTGAATTACACCCTCGTGGACGGCCCCGACGGCAGCCTCGCGCCGGGCCGCGGCAAGACCACGTCCGTAAAGAGCGACGCGAACGGCCTGGCGACGGTGACGCTGAATCAGGCCAGGCCGATGGAGGGAACCAACAGCATCCAGATCGACGTCATTCGTCCCGAGAACAAGCAGTGCTGCAAGCCGGCGGCACACATCGCCACGGGGCACGCCAAGAAGGCCTGGGTCGGCCCGCAGATCGCCATCGCCAAGACGGCCCCGGCAAGAGCCATTGTCGGCCAGTCGTTCCGCTATGACATCACCGTCTCCAATCCTTCCCAGGTATCGGCCAACGACGTCGTCGTCACCGACGTCCTGCCGGCGGGCATCGCCCATGTCTCCAGCCAGCCCAGGGCCCAGGTCAAGGGACAGCAGCTCTCCTGGTCGCTGGGGTCGTTGGCCGCGCAGGGCAAGCGGGCGATCACAGTGACGGTCAAGGGCACCAGGACGGGCAGGTTCACCAACTGCGCGGACGTCAAGGCCGCCGACGGGCTCGCCGCCCGGGCCTGCGCGGATACGGTGATCACCCAGGCGAAGCTGGCCCTGGAGAAGACGGGCCCGGCCGAGGTCCTCATCTGCCGGCCCATCCCGTACTCGATCGTGGTCCGCAACGTCGGCGACGCGCCGGCAACGGGCGTCAAGATCGCGGACAACCTGCCCGCCGGCCTCACCTGGAAGGGCCAGTCGGCGGTCACTGCCGACATCGGCACGCTGGCGCCGGGGCAGGCAAAGCAGATCGACTTCCAAGCCAATGCCAGCAAGACCGGGACCTACGTCAACAAGGCCGCCGCCACCGCCGACGGCGGGCTCAAGGCCCCAGCCAGCGCCAAGACCGTGGTCCGGCAGCCGGTGTTGTTGATCACCAAGACCGGGCCGAAGACGCGTTTCCTCGGCCGGCCGATCACGTACGTGATCACCGTCACCAGCAAGGGCGACGCCCCGGCTCAGAGGACGGTGCTGATGGACACCCTTCCGGCCGGCGTGAGGTTCGTCTCCGCCAGCGACGGCGGGGTGTTTGCCGGTGGCAAGGTCACCTGGCAGTTGGGCGACCTGGCGGTCGGCGCCAGGAAGAAGGTGTCGCTGACGGTGCAGGCCGCTGAGGGCGGCACATTGCGGAACACCGCCACCGTGACGGCCGTCTGCGCCAAGGCCAACGCCGAGGCCAGCACCGTCGTGGCCGGCATCCCGGCGATCCTGCTGGAGTGCGTGGACCTCGCCGACCCCATCGAGGTCGGCGCCCAGGAGACGTACGTCATCACCGTCACCAACCAGGGCTCCGCCGACGGGACCAACATCGTGGTCGCCTGCACGGTGCCGCCCGAAGAGCAGTTCGTCTCGGCCAGCGGGCCGACCAAGGAGGCCGTCAGACGCGGGCAGGTCACCTTCGCCCCGCTGAAGTCGCTGGCCCCCAAGGCCAAGGCCACCTACCGCGTGGTCGTCAAAGGCGCCAAGCCCGGCGACGTCCGCTTCAAGGTCTCCCTGACGAGCGACCAGATGACCAGTCCGGCCGGGGAGACGGAAAGCACCCACATTTACGAGTAGCTTTCCGCGGGCCTGAACGTCCTTCGGAGGGGGCGCCGGGATTCTCCCATCCCGGCGCCCCCTTCAGCACAACTACCGGATCGCGAGATCGGCACGGGAACGGCGGCATTGGAACTCAACGACGCAGATACAGAGAAGCTGTTTGCTGACGCCCCAACGGAAAAGGAGAAACCGATGGAAAGCCGCAGGATGATTGCGTTCTCACTCGTGTTCGCGGTCGCGCTTTCGCTGCCGGGCTGCGGCCTGGGGGAGAGGGACGAAGAGCTTCGGCTGCGGCAGGAGGCGCCGGCGACGGAGACCGAGCCGCAGGGCGCGCCCGCGCAGTTGGCGCGCGAACAGCCGGGCAGCGGAACGGTGCCATCCAGCGCCCGCCCGGGAATGAAGGTGCTGAGCACCGCGCTGCCGACCGGCGAGAAGGCCAGCAGCGTGATCCACGTCGAGAAGTCCACGCCCGAGGAGGTCGTGGTCGGGGAGGCGTTTGACTACAAGCTCAAACTCACCAACCTGACGGACGCCACTCTCAAGGACGTGGTCCTGACCGCGATGGTCCCGCAGGAATTCAAGGTTGCCGGCACCGGCCCGCAGGCCACTCTCGCCGGCCGAACCGTAAAGTGGAACGTCGGCGAGCTTGGGCCCCGGGCCTCCAGGGCCTTCGTCGTCCGCGGCCAGGCCACAAGCACTGGCTCGCTGGTGTGCTGTTCGGAGGTCAGCTTCAGGAACCCGAAGTTCTGCCTGGTCGTCAAGGCGGTCCAGCCGGCGCTGAAGATCACCAAGACGGGCCCGGCCGAGGCGATCGTCTGCGACGTGATTCCCTACCGGATCGTGGTGTCTAACCCGGGTTCGGGCAGCGCCGCCAACGTGACGCTCACGGACGTCCTGCCGGCCGGAATGAAGACCGTCGACGGCAAGTCGGCGGCGGCCGTTGCGATCGGAACGCTCCGGGCCGGTGAGGCCAGGGAAGTCACGATCCGTGTCAAGGCGAGCAAGCCCGGCAAGTACGTGACCAAGGCGACGGCCCAGGGCGCCGGCGGGCTGACCGCGGCGTCCCAAGCCGTGACGACCGTGGTCCGCGTCCCGGCGCTGGTGGTTACGAAGACCGGCCCGAAGATGCGTTTCGTCGGCCGGCCGGCGAGCTACACCATCAAGGTCACCAACCAGGGCGACGCGCCCGCCAGGAACACCGTCCTGACCGACACGCTGCCGCCCGGTGCCCAACTGGTGGGGGCCAGCCCCGGCGGGAAGGTGGCCGGCGGGAAGGTGGCCGGCGGGAAGGTCACCTGGAACCTGGGCACGCTCCCACCGGGCGCTGCCAAGGAGGTCACCGTTATCCTCAAGCCGACCCAGCAGGGCGTGCTGCGCAACCTGGCGACGGCGAAGGCCTACTGCGCTCAGGCCTCCGGGCAGGCGTCGACCGTGGTCAAGGGCATCCCGGCGATCCTGCTGGAGTGCGTCGACCTCGCCGACCCCATCGAGGTCGGCGCCCAGGAAACGTACGTCATCACCGTCACCAACCAGGGCTCCGCCGACGGGACCAACATCGTGGTCGCCTGCACGGTGCCGCCCGAAGAGCAGTTCGTCTCGGCCAGCGGGCCGACCAAGGAGGCCGTCAGACGCGGGCAGGTCACCTTCGCCCCGCTGAAGTCGCTGGCCCCCAAGGCCAAGGCCACCTACCGCGTGGTCGTCAAAGGCGCCAAGCCCGGCGACGTCCGCTTCAAGGTCTCCCTGACGAGCGACCAGATGACCAGTCCGGCCGGGGAGACGGAAAGCACCCACATTTACGAGTAGCTTTCCGCGGGCATGGATATTCAGAGGGGGCGCCGGAATCTGACCGATTTCGGCGCCCCCTCCGGTATAATGCCCCGGTCGCGAGAGCGGGACGTGAACGTGCAAAAGCAAACCATACTGACGATCTTCGGTTGCCTGCTGGCAGTCTGGCTGGGCGGCTGCGCGCCCGAGGCAAGATTCTCCGCCTGCCAATGCCGCCGCGTGGAGGAAGGCGGTCGGCTGCAGGCGCTGACTTTCGTCTCCACGTTCGAGGCCCACGGGCTTGCGGGGCGGCAGATCCTCTACGAGGTGCGCCTGATCGGGCAGGACGGCGAGCCCATTCGATCCGGTGACGGGCGATATCAGACCGCCGCCGGCGCCGTCGGGGCCGCCCGCAGCTTCATTGTCCACCGAGATCCGCAGACGTTCGCGAATACCAGCGTAACGATCCCTGCGGACGAGCTGGAGTTCCGGCAGGAAGACATCCCGGTGACCGCTGAGGTCGGGGTCTCCCTCCCAGGCGGGGTGAACGTCGCCAGCCAGAGCTGCGCCGTGCCCGTCTCCCGCGTGGAGGAAATCGCCCCGCCCCTGGAAAGACCGCAGCCCGACCGGCTCGCGTACTGGTTCATCAGACCGAAGCCCGCCACGGAGGTGCCCTTGCTGCTCGGGCCGTACCGCAGCGCCAAAGCGGCCTCGGAGGCCCGCCCAAGGACGCGCCTTCGGCCGCGAAGGATCCGCGCCTCCGACTACGTGTGGTTCGTGCCGCTGCGGCGAAGCTCCAGGCCAGGAGGCGAACAGTTGATCGGGCCGTGTGACAGCGAAAGAGACGCCCGAAAGGTCGCCAAGGCCCTCGATCAGGCAATCAAGGATCGCGCGGTCCCGTTCCAGACCGGGCCTTCCGTTCGTCTGCGGCTGGGCACCTGGCTGGGAAAGCCGAGCGCAAGAGATCAGCGCCGACCCAGAGAGGCCATGCTGCGCACCTTGAGGTCATTGGGCATCGAGCCGGGCGCGCCCCAATCCCAGCCGTCGGCGGCCCCCCCGGGGTAGCCGGCGGCCTCCGGCCGGTCCGGTCGGGGCCGGGCCAGAAGGCCGAACGAACTCCTTCGCAAGGGGCGCAGCTAGCTGACGCTCATGTCGGCAATCACTTCGGCGGCCTGTTCCAGCTCGCGCCTGCCCATGGCGCCGGGGCGGACGATGGTGGTCTGGGCGGTCAGCCCGGAGGTGTCGTCGGTGGCCCGGACGTGCAGCCGGCCGCTGTTGTCATACGAAAACGTCACCGTCACGGGCGAACCCCTCGCCAGGGCGGGCGACAGCGGGGTGATGAGGCACTCCCCGATGACCGTGCACGCCTCCACGTCCTCCGACTCGCCCTCCAGGACCACCACCCGCACCACCCTCTGGTTGTCCACGACGGTGCCGTAGGTTTTCTTCCGGCTGGCGGGCAATGAGGTGTTGCGCGGGATGAGGATGGAGTTGTACTTGCCTCCAGTATGCCGGGAATGGACGACGACCCCCAGGCTGTGTGCGTTGACGTTGACCGTGGTGATGTCCTGGAGGATTTCGGCGATGCCCTCGTCGAACACGGGAAGGGCCGGCGCGCCCCCGGCGCCGGCGGCCGGGGCCTCGACCGCCGCCGGCGGCTCCTCGGCGTAATCCTCCAGGAGGATGGGGATCTCCTCATCGCTCGGGGCCGCCTGGAGCACCTCCACGTCCTCTTCCT
>CAZNSB010000099.1:0-9708 GCA_964575155.1 uncultured Planctomycetaceae bacterium
GGTCCGAAGCGTCAGCGTCAATGCGAACTTCGACGCCGTCGAGGACGTGACCCGGCTGGTTCGCGGCTTCAGCAGTGTGTCGGTGGGCGTTCACCTGGATCTGACGGTCGGCCCGTGCGTGGCGGATTCCGCCGAGATCCCCGACCTGGTCAACGACCGGGGCGAGTTCCTCGGTGCGGAATTCCGCCGACGGGCCGTGCGGGGCCAAGTCCCCCACGACCAGATGGTGCGGGAACTCTCAGCCCAGGTCGAGCGGCTGCTGGGTTTCGGCGTCCGGATCACTCACTGGGACAGCCACCAGAACCAACACCTCTACCCGCCGTTCTTCCGGGCCGCCTGCGAGGTGGCAAAGCGTTTTGGCATCGAGCGCATGCGGACCCACCGGCACTACCTGTTCGCGTGCGGGGCACGGCGGTGGCGTGCCGCTTGGCACCTTCTGACGCATCCGGCCAGGGCCGCGCGGTATGCCTATTGCAGTCGGCTGATGCGGAAGGCCCGGCGGGCGGGGTTCCGGATGGCGGAACGGCTCATCTCGCCCGGCTTGGCGGATGGCGCCCGCAAGTTCCATCGCCGCTTCTGGCGCGAGTTGCTTCGCCGTCTCCCCGAGGGCACGAGCGAAGTGTACTGCCACCCCGGCTACCCGGACGACACCCTCGCGGTGTACGCCCACTACGTGGACGAGCGGCTGAAGGAGTTGGAGATTTTGCGCGACCCGGCACTGGCGGAGGAGGCCAAATCCTTCGGGGTAGAACTCATTTCATTCCACGAGATTTGAGGCGTGAGAAAACTGATCGTCAATGCGGACGGCTTCGGATTCACGTTCGGCAACAACCGGGCGATTCTCGAGGTGCTTCGGCACGGATTCGTCCAGAGCGTGAGTGTCAACGTGACGTGGCCGGCCGTCCAGGAGGTGCCGGTGCTGATGCGGGACTTCCCGCACGTGAGCATCGGCGTCCACCTGAATCTCAGCGTGGGGCCGCCGGTGTTGCCGCCGACGGAGATCCCCTCGCTGGTCGGCCCGGACGGGGAGTTCCGCGGCAAGGCGTTTCCGCGTCTGGCCATGAAGCGCCGCTTGGACCGCGACGAGATGAAACGCGAACTCCGCGCCCAGGTCCGTGTCCTCAGGGAACGGGGCGTGCCCATCACGCACTGGGATAGCCACCAGGGTCGGCACCTGTTTCCCGGTTTTTTTGAGGCGGCCCTGGAGGTCGGCCGGGAGGAAGGCATCCCAGCCAGCCGGACGCACAGGTACTACCTGATTCTGCCGCGGGGTGTGAGGTTCCTCCAGCGGCTGAAGTTCTACGCCCGGCATCCACGGCAGATCGCCACCCACGCCATGGCCGCGAGGCGGATGCGCCGCGTTCGTCGGGCCGGCACCCTTCTGCCGGACTGGCGCCTCGTCATCGAGGCCCTCGGGCCCGACGCGCCGTTCCAAGCCGAGGCCTGGCAGCGGATGCTCGACACCGTGCCGCGCAGCATCAGCATGGTCATCTGCCATCCCGGCTACGTGGACGAGGACCTTCGGCGGTACAGCACCTGGCTCGAGCCCCGCGAAAAGGAACGCGTGCTCCTCGATGACCCTCTCTGGACGACCCGGGCGGCGGAGGCCAACGTGGAACCCGTCAGTTATCATGACCTTCTGAAGCAGAGTGACGCCGCTGGCGGCGATTGAGCGACCATGGAAAACCGCCTGACACGATGCCTCTACGACCACAGCCCCATCTTTCTGCAGAACATGTATGTCTCCGTCTACGGCCTGCGGAAGCGGCGGCAGCGGTACGGCGGGACGTTTCGGCGATGGAACGCGTTCTTCCGGGAATCGGCCGGCTGGTCGCTGGACGAACTCCGCGCCTACCAGGACGAGAAGGTCCGGGAGGTGATCCGGAACGCCTACGA
The DNA here is from genome assembly GCA_964575155.1 of uncultured Planctomycetaceae bacterium. GTDB lineage: Bacteria > Planctomycetota > Phycisphaerae > SM23-33 > SM23-33 > CAZNSB01. Next base: position 1,897 of record CAZNSB010000099.1, read on the forward strand.
CCACGTGCCGTTCCATCGCCGGCGCATGCAGGAGCGGGGCCTGACGCCGGACGACGTCCGGGGCGTAGCGGACCTTCCGAAACTCCCGTTCCTGGAGAAGGCCGACCTTCGCGACGCTGGCGACCAGATGCTGTCGGATGCCGTTCCAGCGAAGGAGCGGCTCTCGGCACTGACGAGCGGCAGCACCGGTCTGCCCCTCATGATTCACTGGACACGGGACTGTGTTCAGCGGGAATACGGTTTTCACTGGGCCCGCCGGCGGCCGGGGGTCCGCCGGGGTGAGTCGTACGCTTCGTTCACCGGCCTCCAACTCGTCCGGGCCGCATCCATGAAGCCTCCGTTCTGGCGCCACAACCATGCTGCCAACCAGACGTGCTACAGCATCTTCCACGTCTCGCCCGAAACCATCCCCCTGTACCTGGAGGAAATGCAGCGGCGCCGGCACATCTGGTACGAAGGGTACCCGTCGGTCGTGGCCATCCTGGCGCGGTACGTGCTGGACCGCGGAATCGACTGGCCGTGCCCGCCACGGGCCATGTTTACCGAGGCCGAGCAGTTGCTTCCCGAGCACCGCGACTGGATTGAGCAAGGTTTCACGACGCACATCTACAACCAGTACGGCCAGAATGAGATGGCGTCCTCGGCCACGCAGTACGAGTGCGGTCACATGCACTACGACATGGACTACGGGGTCATCGAATTCCTCCCCGTGGAGGAGGAGAGCGGCACGGTGGCCGAGATGGTCTGCACCGCCTTTGATAACCACGCCTTCCCGCTTATCCGGTATCGCATCGGTGACTTGGCCCTGCTTCCCGACGAGCCCGTCGCGTGCGACGTGCACGCTTCACCCATCCTCCTCGACGTGTACGGCCGGACGGGCCATACGCTGGTCAGCCGCGACGGGCGGTTGATCCGCAATATCAGTGTTATCGTCAAGCGGTGCGACAACGTCCAGATGGTCCAGTGCATCCAGGAGGAGCCGGGCAGGGTGGAGGTTCGGGTGCTCCGGGGCGAAGGGTACTCGGACGCGGACGAGCAGAACCTGCTCTCGCAGTTCCGCCGGAAGATGGGTGAGATGGACTTCGATCTGCTGTACGTCTCCAGCGAAGAAGAGTTCGAGCGGACACGCCGCGGCAAGTTCCTGTCGATCGTTTCGAAGAACCGCCAGGCCGCACCGCTTAGGGCACGGAACCACGGAGCATTTCAATAGGCAACCGGCCGGGCGGTACGCCGGCGCTACTAGGAAGCGGGTCGGCGGGCGGTTTGCCCGCAAGAACTGACTCGAAGACGGACAATACGGTCTTGGCATTCTTGTACACGTCAAAGTAATTCAAGATGTACTGGCGCGCCGTACGCGCCATCGATGCGGCGCCGACAGGGCGTTCCAGGACAGACTGGACGCCGGCGACGAGGGCCTCCGTGTCGCCCACGGGGATGAGCCGACCGGTCACGCTGTCCAGGACCAGTTCCCGCGTGCCGCCCGCATCGGTCGCCACCACGGGCAGTTCCGCCGCCATGGCTTCCATGACCGTGTTGGGCAGACCTTCGATGTGACTGGCAAAGGCCAGGACGTCGGCGCAGCGAAGGTACCGGAGGGCTTCCGGGTGGGGGACGAAGCCCGTGATGGTCAGGCTGTCTTGCAGTCCGTCCTGGCGAGCCTGCTTCCGAAGCGTTTGGCCCTGCGGGCCGTCGCCCACCCAGATGGCCGAGAGCCTCGGGTGCCGCGGTGCCAGTCGTCGGAACGCCTCGTAGAATTCGTGACACCCTTTGAGCGCCGTGAGTCGGCCCATGGAGATCATGTAGACGGCGTCGGGGTCCAGGCCGAGGCGCTTCCGAAGGGCCATCCCGTCGGGCAGGCTCCGTAGGTACGACAGGTCCGTCCCCCGATAAAAGGTGTGGACGTGCCGGGCGCCGGGGGCCAGGGTCTGGATCTGACAGGCGAGCGCGCGGCTCGTGGCCAGGACGAGGTGGCTGTGTGTAACATTGTGCCGGAAGAGGCGGAGATTCCGTTGCGAGAGGTTGGGCACGGTGTGCACGTCACTTCCGACGGCCCAGTTCACGGACCGCAATCCCAGGGCCTGCGCTGCGCAGTTCGCTGCGTGTGCGCACTGCGCGAATTCCCCGCCCAGAACAATGTCGAACTTGTGACGACGGTGAAGCGCCTCGCATAATGGCAGCGCGGCCAAGGTGAACGACCGGGCCTGGGTCCACATCAGCCGGCGTGACCGGACCGAGAAGTACGCGGGTCGGTAAACGGGGATACCCCGCCAGGTGTCCCGGAAGGGAAGGTGGCGGTGCTCGGCCCAGCGTGGCAGCCACTGAACCGGCTTCGGGACGTACGGCCGCGGGGCCACCACGGCCACTTTGTCGGCGAGCCCTGCCAGGCGGAGCAGCAGGTTGGCGAAGAAGATGCCGGCGTTAGGACTTGTTCCCCTTGGGAACAGCCCGCACGTTGTAATGGTAAGGATCTTCATCCATCGCTCTTAGCCAGCCCTAGGGTGGGCTGTCGAGACGGAGAAGGCCTGCGATGCAACGTGGTGGCAGCCCAAGCCAGCGCCATCAAGAGCCAGTACGACTTCACGAAGACCCACGTGCCGCCAAATCCTTCAAAGAACAGGTGGAGGACAATAATAAATGCCCACCACTTCTCCATGCTATGCTGCATGTGAAAGACACACCAGAACATCGCCAAGATGAAGATGACGTACACGGCGGCCCCTGGGAAACCGATTGCCGAAAGCAGCCAGAGCAGGTCGTTGTGCACCGCGGGCCCGGTCCGTGTGAAGAAGTTGCCGAGACCCGCGCCCAGCGGGTGCCCGGCCGCGTAATCGAAGGCCTCGGCCACGAAACCATAGCGCACCTCCAGCGACTCTCTGAAGTACGCGACGTTAGTCAGTCTCCAAAAAACGTGTTCAGGAAGGAAGACCGTCATAGTCACGTAAGATGCAACAGCCAGGATCAGGATGAGCAGGAACAGGCCGAAGAGACGCTTGAAACGCAGAATGTCACGGTGGAAATAGAGGATTCCCGACAACGGCAGCGCGGCCAGAGGCACGAAAACAGCCTTCCGGCTGCCTGTCAGGAGGATCGCCGCAGGGAAGATTACCATGGCGCTCAGGTATAAAAGGCGCATCCAGCGGTGAGGGTCCTGACGATACAGGTAGATGGCGCTGAAAAGCCCCATCGCCATAACGCACCCGAACTCGTTCGGGTTGACTTTTGTCTCCGCACCCAGGCCGATGGTCAGGCGCTCGCTTGGCGTGAAGCCGATAACCATGGCGAGTACGGCCGTTAATACGGCCCCCAAAACGAAGGACCGAAGAGGCCACGCGAGGTTGCCCTCGTAACTGACGAGCGACGCAATCAAAAGCACGTATACGCTGAGTTGAAACAGCGTAAAGCACTCGCTCTGCACAATCCAGGTGACGCGAGCCCACATTATCGAGAGGAGGCCGAGCATCAGGTACGCGAAGATGGCGAGAAACGGGGGGGCTGTGAGCCGTAGCCGCCACCCGGCCGAAAGCATGTTGCCGAAGGCACCGAGGGCGAATACGATGCCCAGGGCGCGGTTGAGACTGAGTACCTGGCCCACGCCGATGCCTGGCCCAAGCGTCGTCATAGCGCAAATCAGGCAGACGCCGAACATCGGGCGCAGCAGCACGAGGGGTGCCGTGATCGACCCCACGATAACGGCAGGGATGGCCCAGTGGACATCCAGGACAAGAATCGCTAGCAGGCTGACCGCGACCGCAAACACCCACACCGCCACAAGGAAAACAAAGACCGTCCCCCCTGCTTTCCTGGGAGCTGTCTCGGTCTGGTGTGGAAGCGCCGGACTTTGGAGCAGCGTCACGTGTCGATTCCTCTGAACCCCACGCCGCATCTCCCTACGCGATCATCTCCAGAACCCGCTCTTCGGTCCGATTGGCCGCGCGCACCAAGCCCACGGTTTGGGATAGGCACGGCCCGAAGGGCGTTCCCCGCATGGGTCTTTCCACCCGCTTTATCGGTATGCATACGGCCACCGCTCAACCAAATCCGGGGCTCACCGCGGCAGCCCACCCTTAGCGCCTATTATAGCGGCAAGACTGGCTCCCGCAAGATGTTTGAGACACGAGATCACCCATTCTGGGATGGGGTGAAAGGAAAAACCTCCCAAGTGCCGAGTTTGCAGGTGGATAGGTGCAACAGGCACGGAAGGGAGGTCGTCATGCGAAGGCAAACACTTCTGATGAAGGTGTCGGCGCGTTTGGAGGCGTTTCTGAAGCCGATCTTGGTGGGGGCGGACAAAGTCCGCCGGCGGTTCCTGCGACAGGCCGTTACGGGGATCCTGGCCAGCGGGTCGTTGGTGGCGACCGAGATGGCTCGCCGGGTCCACGACCGCACGACGGCACTCGATTACACCGCCAAACGCCTCGGCCGCGAACTCGTGGCCGAGACGTGGCACCTCCAGACGCTCCAGCGGCAGTACCTCGATGCGGTCGCCTCCTGGATCGGCCCGGAGACGCCCATTGCCGGTGACCTGACGGACCTGGTGAAGCCCCGGGGGCGACACTTCCAGTACCTGGCCCTCGTACGCGACGCCGACCAGGACCGGTTTCGGCCCGGTTACTGGTGCCTGGAGACCTACGCCGCCGGCGGCGAGGAGCCCCGGCTGCTTCTTCTGGAACCATTCAGCGTCGAGGACCCCACCACGCCCAGCCAGAACCTCGTCATCCTGGCGGCGCTCGGGCGTCTGCGCGAGACGTTTGCCGGCCGCGGGCTCTACCTTTTCGACCACGGGTTCGACGGCGCCGAAACCCTTAACGCCTTGCTGGATAATGGGATGCAGTTCCTGGTGCGGCTCCGCGGTGACCGTCACCTCGTCCTCGATGGCGGCGTCCATCTGGCCGCCCGCGACATCGCCGAACGCCTCCCGGCCTCCAACGCTCGGTGGCGGCCCGCGTGCTGTCGGATCGATGCGCACTGGATCGGCTACGTGCCGGTCCGTCTGCCCGGACGCTCCGAACCGCTCACGCTGGTCGTCGCCCTCTTCCCCGGCCCGGACGGGGGAATGATGATGCTCCTGACGAATCGGCCTGTGGTGTCTGCGGCCGACGCCGAGCACACGCTTCGGCTCTATGACCGCCGGTGGAAGGCCGAAGAGGCCGTCCGCGTCCTGAAGCAGGAGGTCGGCCTGGAGGGCTTCCGCATCCGGAGCCTGGAAGCCATCCGCCGTCTGGTCTTCATGGCCCTGCTGGCCATGGCGCTGCTGGTGCGGCTCGGCGAAAAAACCTTGAGCCTCGCCGAATACGTCATCCGACGCGGCCAGCCTTTGCGCCGCGCCCGGGGCATGATCCTCTACCGCCTCGCCCGCGGCATGCGCCGTGTGTTCAACCAACTCTCCCCGCCCAACCTCGCCTTCCTCAGGAGCTTCCAGAATGGGTGATCTCGAGGTTTGAGAGCAAGCCGTCCCGGTGAGGTGGTTTGATTCGGCCGCCGCCTTTGCCCTGCTGACAAAGCGTGCGGTGATGTGGGAAAGCCCTCCCGTGGGCCAGCATGCCGGCGGCCGAGAGTGGGTGTGGCAAGTTTTTCTGGCAAAGGGCCTGAAGCGCCGGGTGGCCATGAAGCGGGATCAGGCCCATGGCCACGCAAGCGTGGCCATGCCACCCACCAGAAATCGTTGCTACACCCCCTCGAGAGTCACGTGAGATGAAATGGTTGGTCCTCTGACCACCGGCTCGCTACAATGTTGATCTATGTGCGATGCCCAGCAGGCGGTGAGGTTCGTGTCTCCATGGCCCGACCAAGAACTGAAGTGAGGAAGGTTCGCGCCGACTCGCGGGCCGTTGTCTGCCACGCGACGACGGTCCACGCCCCGTTCGATCCGCGCATCTTCCACAAGGAGTGCCGCTCCTTGGCCGGGGCCGGCTACGAGGTGCACCTGATCGCCTGTCACGACCGTGACGAGACGGTCCGGGGGGTGCACCTGCATGGGTTGCCCCGGCCGCCGTCTCGTCTGATCCGGATGCTCCTCTGGCCGTGGTTGGTGCTGAGACGAATCGGCCGCTTGCCCTGCCGGCCCCGCATCGTCCACCTGCACGACCCGGAACTGTTGCCGATGGGGTTTTTCCTGCGGCTCGGGGGCGCTCGTGTCGTGTACGACGTGCACGAGAACGTGGCCGACCACCTCCTGCACAAGCCGTACCTCCCTCGGCCGCTGCGGCGGCCGATCTCTTGGACCTACCGCGTTCTGGAGCGGCTTCTGCTGGGGGGCATGGCAACGATCCACGTCCTCCAGAGCGTCGCCGATACGTACCCGCCGCCAAGAGCGTCCGTGCGAAACCTCCCACGCGTGTCGGTCGACGGCACGGCAATCAGCCGGGGTCATCAGCCGCCACGCGTGGTTTACGTCGGCGACATCAACCGCGAACGCGGGGCCATGGTGATGATCGAGGTAGCCCGCCTACTCAGCGAGCGGGTAGTGGATTTCGAGATGCGGCTCATCGGCCCCGTCCGCGAGGCCGGTCTCGAAGACGCGATGCGCCGGACCATCCACTCGGCCGGACTGGACGAACGGGTTACGCTGGCTGGCCCCGTGCCGTACGAACGGGTACCGGCGGAGTTGGCCGACGCCGACATCGGCCTCTGTCTCCTTCTGCCGCTGCCGAATTACCTCAATTCGCTTCCGACCAAGGCGGTCGAGTACATGGCCGCGGGGCTGCCCGTCGTCGCCTCGAACCTCCCGTGCTGGCGCGACCTGATTGTGGGGACGGGTGCCGGCGTGCAGGTCGATCCGGCGGACCCCGTGGCCGCGGCCGACGTTCTCCATCGGTGGCTCCAGGATCCGGCGCTTCGCCGGGAGATGGGCCGGCGGGGGCGCCGGGCCGTCGAACGCGAACTCAACTGGGATGCCGAACAAGAGACGCTGCTCGCGTTCTACCGGCGCCTTCTCGGCGGGGAGGCCGCGCCATGAAGGTGGCCGTTGTCAACATCTTCGACCCCTTGCCGGGAGAGGCCCTGCGTGAGGGCCGGTACGGCGCCTTCTGCCGAGCCCTGGTCGCCGCCGGGCACGATGTTCGGTGGTACTCGAGCGGTTTCTCGCACGCCTTCAAGGTCCCGCGCGACCGGGCGGCCATCGCGGCCGCCGCCGAACGGCTCGGCTACGCCGTGGTCCTGGTCCCGGGGGGAGCGTACAGTGAGAACGTGTCGCTGGGCCGGCTGCGAAGCCACCGGAGGAGGGCGGCGGAACTGGAGCGGTGCTGGGGCGCCGACGCCTGGACGCCGGACGCGATCCTTGTAAGCCTCCCGCCGCCTTGCATCGGGGCCCGGGCCGCCCGCTGGGCCGACCGCGCCGGGGTCCGCCTCGTGGTGGACGTACAGGACCTCTGGCCGGAGACCTTCCGCCGCTTCTGGCCGGCGGGATTCGAATGGTTGAACTCCGTGGCTTTTGCGGGCATGATAAGACGCGCCCGCTTGGTCTACCGCCGGGCGGACGTCATCATCGGTGCTGCCAGAGGATACGTGGATCACGCCCTGGCGGCCGCGCCGGGGAAGCCCGCGGCTGTGCTGCCGTTGGGCGTGGACCTGGAAGCGTTCGACGCCGCCGTCCGCGACCTCGGTGCCCTCGGGCTCCGAAAGCGTGCTGGCGAAAAGTGGCTTTTCCTCGGGGGGACCGTCAGTGCCTACGTGAACACGCCCCTGGTGCTGGACCTGATGGTGGCGCTGCGGGCCCGCGGCCAGGAAGACGTTCGCCTGGTCGTGGTCGGTTCGGGGCCGGATGAGCCGCGGATGCGCGCGGAGGCCGAGCGACGCGGCCTTGAAGCCGTTCGC
>CAZNSB010000099.1:9718-12796 GCA_964575155.1 uncultured Planctomycetaceae bacterium
GGGTCAGCAGCCGTACGAAACGTTTGCCTCGGTGGCGGCGGCGTCAGACGTCGGGCTGATCCCCATCAGGCCGGAGTCGCTCGTGTTCTTCCCGAACCGGGCCTTCGACTACTTCGCCGCCGGCCTGCCGGTCGTGAGCACGATCGGGGGCGAGTTGGCGGAGGTCCTGGCCCGGCAGGGAGCGGGCGAGTCGGTGCCGCCTGAGCCGCCGGCCATGGCGGACGAAGTGGAGCGGTTGCTGTGCGCCCGCGACCAGGCCCCGGTCGACCATCGCCGGCGGCGCGGATCCTGGGTAAAGGCGTATGACCGGCCGGCCATCGCCGCGGGTCTCGTGCGAATCATTGAGGAGGGGCGAGGGCCCCATGCACCAGACGGGTGAACGCGACGGTCTCCGGCGGCGGCTCCACGTGGTTTTCTTCACGAGCTACTTCTGGCCGGAAATCGGCGCGCCCCAGTCGCGCCTCGCGTACAACGCCCGGTTCCTGGCGTCCCGGGGACACCGCGTCACGGTCGTCACCACGTTCCCCAACTACCCGGAAGGCGTTGTACGGCCGGCCTACCGCGGCGAGGTGTTTCGGCGCGAGCGGTGGGAGGGCTGCGAGATCCTGCGGTCGTGGTCGTTCACCTCTCCGGACCGCGGTATAGCGAACCGGCTCAAATCATTCATCTCGTTGGATGTTACGGCCAGCGGTCTGACGCTGCCTCGCCTGGTGGCGCCGGACGTGATGCTGGTCGAGTGTCCTCCCCTGCTGAACGCGGCGGTCGGCCTCCTCTGGCGGAGGCTGAAGCGGGCCGCACTGGTGCTGCACGTCTCGGACCTCGAGGTGCGTGCGCTGCTGGAATGGGGCCTGATTCACGGCATGGCGGCGTGGCCGCTCAAGCGGTTTCAGCGGGAGGTGCTCCGCCGGGCCGACGGCGGCGTGGTGGTGGATCCGTCCGACCCGCCGGATTTGGCGCGGACTCTGGCCGACCTGCGCGACGATAAGGAACGGGCCGAGGCAATGGGCCGGCGGGCCCGGCAACTGGCGGCCGAACGCTTCGACCGCCGCGACCTGGCCGGGCGGGTGGAGCGGATCCTCTCTTGGGCCGCGGGGAACGAAGCCCTGTGATTCGCACCTCTACGAGGACTTGGCGTCAATGGCAGACAAGCCATCGGTGAGCGTTGTCGTGCCGGTCCGCAACGAGGCGAAGCACATCGAGCAGTGCGTCCGCAGCGTTCTGGCGAGCGATTATCCCGCCGACCGGCTCGAGGTCATCGTCGTGGATGGAATGAGCGACGATTCGACACCGGACATCATCCGGCGGATGGCCGAGGAGGATGACCGGCTCCGGCTTCTGGAGAATCCCGAGCGGATTGTGCCGCATGCCATGAATCTTGGCATTCGCGAGGCCTCCGGGCAGGTGGTCTGCCGACTTGACGGGCATATCACGATTCCACCGGAGTACCTGTGGCGCAGCGTGAGGCTGCTACAGGAGCACCCCGAGGCATGGTGTGCGGGAGGGCCCATCGAAACCGTGGGCGCGAACTATATGGGCTGGGTCATCAGCGGTGCCATGTCGACGCCGGTCGGTGTGGGCAACGCGATGTTCCGGCTCGGCAATTACGAGGGCCACGTGGATGGCGTGGTGGTGGCGTGCTTTTGGCGATGGGTGTTCGACAAGGTTGGGCTCTTTGACGAAGAACTCGTCCGCAACCAGGATGATGAGTTTAACTATCGGCTGCATCAGGCAGGCGGTAAGGTCTGGATGGACAGCAGGATTCGGGCGACGTATTACGGGCGGGGTTCTATACGAAAACTGGCCCGTCAGTATTTCCAGTACGGGTTCTGGCGGATTCGTACGATTCAGAAGCACGGACGGCCAGCTAGGCTTCGGCAGGTTGCGCCGATGTTGTTCGTCTGTCTGACCAGCCTTCTCGTTGTTGGTGCGTTCGTGTGCTTGCCTTTGCGATGGTGCCTTGCGGTGTATGCGGCGCTGTACGGTCTCGGCCTGCTCGTCGGCACCGTTGACGCGGCCTGGAAGAAGGGGGTCCGGTTTGCCCCGGCCGTGCCTCTTGCCTTGCTAACGATGCATTTCGCCTATGGGCTGGGATCGTTGTGGGGCCTGATCTGGTTCGTTGTTTTTCGGCGCAAAGCCCCGTCGCCTGAGACCCACTCGCTATCTCGATGACCGCCGGCCTTACGTATCTGCCGTCACCTGGCCGCCCTCGAACGCGGGGGGACGGTCCACGTCGGCAGGGTCCAGGACGAACGGCTCGTACGTTGTGGTGGGCAGGTCGCTGCGTCGGTCGGCTGCTTCGGCCAGGGTGATGCACTCGAACGACCGCAGCAGCCCGCGGAGTTTGGCGGCCGTCCGCTTCCGGCCCATGCCCTGATGAAACCGCACCTTCCACGGGATGGCAACCGGGATGCGGCGGAACTCTTCGGGGTCCAGTTCGTACGGGTGGCAGTAGAAGACCGGCGGGCCGGCCAACTGCCCCCACGCCTTCCGCAAGGCCCATCGCAGTACCATGCCGGGCATCAGCCCGGCGTATCCCCCGCCGGAGACCGGCAGCCGCTTGCCACGTACGACTAGGGTGGTCCGGGGCAGTTCGACGATGCTGCGGTTGCCCTCCAGCGTTACGCGCGTGGGGTGGCGCGGCCGTTCGGGAATCCCATAGCGTGCCTTGGCGATGGGGAAGATGCTGGAGTCGTACGTGTACCCGGCGCGGGCCAGCACGTCGAGGGCCCATAAGGATTCGCCCACGATGGAGAAGTCCGGCGCGCGGAACCCGCGCGGCCGCTCGCCGCACGCCCCCACGATGGCATCGGTACTGCGGTCGAGGTCCTCGGCGAACGCCCCCGGCGAAAGGCGGAAGATCTCAACGTGGCCGAAGCCGTGCGACCCGATCTCGTGTCCGGCGTCCCGGATGGCTTCGACGGCGCGGGGGTGGCGCTCCGCGAACTTGCCCAGCACGAAGAACGTGGCTCGCTGGGCCGGGAACTCCGCCAACAGGTCGAGCACGCGCCGCGTGTTGTCCGCGCAGTAATCGCCCAGGGGCAGACTGCGGTCCCAGGATGACTGGGGCCAGTCTTCCAC
>CAZNSB010000100.1:0-12725 GCA_964575155.1 uncultured Planctomycetaceae bacterium
GGTCACGCACACGTACGGGTTGGCCACCACGAACAGGTGCGCCCGGTGCCAGGGATGCTTCCTGCAGACGACGTCGTACCTGCCCGTCTTCAGCAGCGGACCCGTCTGCACCAGCTTCAGCGGGACCATCCCCCACGCCTGCCCGTAACGCTTGCCCGGGTGGGCCGGGTCGTGGTAGCCCGGAAGCTTCGCCTCGTGGAACACCTCCCCGCTGGCGACGTGGGTGACCTGGATGTCGCAGGCGAAGAACTCGGTGTTGGCGAAGAGGATCCGCTCGAAGAGGGGCCCGAAGCAGATGTTCCCCCGCCCGTAGTTGTATCCGGCCTGGGGCACTTCGAGGTTGCGGTTGGCGTGGTTGGCGATGAAGCTGGGTCGGCTGAGCGGGGGGCGCCGCCCGCTCTGGATGCCGCGGAAGATCAGCACCGCCTGCCCCACGCCGAAGCGTTTGCGCTTCGGGTCGTACCCGCCCAGCGGATACCTCCGCCGCGGGGGATGCAGCCGGTAGTACGCCTCCTCGCCCTCGGCGGGGTCCCGGACGGCGTTCTCGCCCCCGCACCAGATCGGCACCGACCGGTGGAAGGAGACGTCCTTCTCGTGCGGGACGTAGCAGACGCCCCGGACGTTGCCGCCGGGGCAGGTGCGGCTCTGCTTGTACTTCTCCCGGCGGGCCCTGTCGGCGACGGTGGTGTCCTTGATGAGGACCTCCGAGACCAGCGCCCGTTCGTCCACGTCCAGGGGGATCTCGGGTTCCTCGGGCTTCTTGTCGGCCTGCGTCGCCGCCCGGGAGGCCGGGGCCGACGCGGGCCCCGTCGCCGGCCGCCGATACCGCCGGCAGCCGCCGACGCCCAGCACCACCAGCGCCAGACTCGCAAGGCCAACTGCTCTCTTCACCGCCGCACCTCTCATCGGACCCACGCGCCTGACGCGCAATTTCTATCTCGCCGCCGCCAGTTGGGTCGTCAGGCCCGCCAGCACGGGCAGCTTCAGGTAGTAGATGACGTTCCGCCGGCCCTCGGCGTTGGCCAGGTCCACGTAGCCCAGCCGGAGCTGCTGGCCCGGCATCAGCTCGATGACGCCGTGGACCTTCCGCCCGGCGCCGGGCTGGGTGTTCACGTACCCGCGGAAGACGCTGGTGTTCTTGCCCGTCTCCTTGAGGATGAAGACCTCCATGTCGTGGTTCGGCACGTTGGTGGGCACGTTGGTAGGCACAGGTTCTAAACCTGTGCCACCGGACACAGGTTCTAAACCTGTGCCACCGGACACAGGCTGTGAACCCGTGCCACCGAGCACCTCGGCGCTGACGACGACGTTGTCGGCGGCGGTCAGGTGGATGTTCCGGTCGGGGTCGATGACCGTGACCAGGTAGGAGTGCCCGGGGAGGACGCCGGTGCTCAGCGAGCCGGCCCCGTCCGCGTCCTGAACCGCCAGGCGCGGGTCCGTCCCCAACAGCAGCAGGTCGCCCCACTCGTCGGGCCTCTCCTTCCTCATGTGCCCTCGTCGCTGCCAGGGCGGGGCCCAGATCTGCCCGTTGAGCTGCCGCTGCTGCCTGCCCATGGCGACGGCGCAGTCGAAGCCGATCCACCACCCGGGGGCGAAGACGGGGACGTTGAAGAGGCTCCGGGGGAGGAAGACCTCCAGGCTGTACCCGTCTGGCCCGAAGTAGGCGGCCCGGAAGGGGCCGGTGCCGTCGGGCCCCTGCTGGAGGGAAGGCTGGGGGGGGAAGATCCGGATGTGGTCCAGGGCCCGCCCGCCCCAGGGCCCGCGGGGGTGCGCGTCGCGGACGCTCTTGATGATCCGCTCGAAGCCGGGGATGCTCGGGTGCTTGTCCGTGCCCCGGGGGAAGATGCCGAACTCCTGCGTGTGCCGCTCGCCACGCCACTCGCCGCGGGCGTCCAGGGTGTCGAAAAGCAGCCGGAAGTAATCCCCCGAGAACGCCCACCCGCACGGCGCCGTCCGCGGGATGACCCCCATCGTCTCCTTGTACGCGTGCGAGTACCAGTGCGAGTCCTGCCAGGCGAACTCGTGCGCCGGCTGGTCCACGCGGTAGCCGAAGAAGAACCCCTGGTAGTTCCAGGCGGCGTAGAGGCAGATCGGGCGCTCTTGCCCGGGGTAGTACGACCGGGGCTTCCGCAGCACGAGGGGGCGGATCCGCCCCCAGTCGGTCAGTCGCCCGTCGAGGCGGGGGAAGTTGGCGAGGAAGGGGATGCCCTCGGCGGCCGGGGTTTGGAAGGGGGAGCTGACCTCCGGCTGGGTGAGTCGTGCCCAACTGGCCGGCGGGGGCGGGAGCCTCGGGGGCCCGGCCCGAAGGGCCGCCTCCGGGCGGCCCTCGGCGAGGTGGCCGGGAACCATCGCCGCCGGCACCGGCTGCAGGGAGGCCCCGTGCCCCCCGCCCGCCCCCATCAGCAGGGCCGTCATCGCCGCGGAGGCGTCCGGCACGCCCTCCTCGGTCAGCTTGGCCATGTCTTGGCCCCGCCCGGCCAGGGCGCGGGCCCGGGCGTGAAGCCGCTGGGCCACCTTGTCCGTGTAGTCCACCGACTCCATCGAGGCGTAGAACTCCCGCCGCAGCCGGCCCTCGTCCAGCACGCGACTCAGCACCTCGGAGGTGACCCGGTCGATGGCCTTGGCGAACTCCTCGGTGATGACCTCGGCCCGCTTGGCGGGGTAGGCCTTGCCGCTCTGGCCCCAGGCGGCCAGCACCGCCGCCAGGGCCGCCTCATCCCGGCGGATGTCCGCCTCGGCAGGGGCGCTGGACCCGCCGGTGACCGGGCTGCGGTAGGGGTTGCGGTTTGGGGCGTCGAAGACCACGTCGTCGAAGCGCCCCTTCGGGAGCACCTTCTTCACGTCGCCCCGCAGCAGCTCGATCATCTCCTCGGCGAAGGCCTTGGCCGTCTCGTCGATCCCCTTCTTGCGGATGATGATCCCCTCGCGGAACTCGTTGTCCGCCAGGTCGCGCACCGCCGGGGCCAGACCCCCCACCAACGCGTCCACGAACCGCTTGTACATCCGCTCCCGCGCCGCCCCCCGAAGCACCCTCGAGCGCACCGCCTGGTTGGCCGCGGTGTACCGGCCCAGCACCCCGTGCGCGAACACCAACTGCCGCGCCAGTCCGTGCAGCTCCCCCAGCGTCTGGAAGCAGGGCTTCTGAAGGGCCGCCAGCTCCTTCGCGTCGGCGCCGGCCTCGGCCCCGCTGCGATAGGCCTCCGCCTGCCGGAAGGCCTGCTGCCAGAGGGCGTTCATCTTCTTGACGTGGGTGCGGGCGATCTCCTCGCGGCGGTGGGGGAAGAAGTCCCCGACCTGCCGGTTGACCGCGTCGGCCCACGACCAGGTGTAGCCCCTGGGGTGGCGCTCGTAGATGGTGGTCCGCATCACGTGGAGGAGGGCCTTGGCCTGCCCGGCGCTGGGGGCGGGCCAGTCCGGCAGGTAGCACGCGTTCCCGCCCGTCGGCCGGCCGCCGATGCCCGAGTGCGCCGGATGGTGCCTCCCTCCCGCCAGCGCCCCCACCAGCCCGACCGACTGGGCGTACTGCCCGTTGAGGAAGCCCCACGCGCCGTTGTACTGGTACCACCAGATGTGCCCCCACTCCCCGCCCAGCAGCAGCGCGTGCATCTTGGACCGGAGGGGGCCGGAGACGCGGCTGTCGTACCACTCCTTGACGCTCATCTTGGCCCGGGCGACCTGCGTCTTCTCGCGGTACTCCCGCAGCGCCGTCACCGTCCGGCGGTGAGCCCGCCGCCGGAACTCCTGCTGGAGGTCCCGGATCTCCCTCGCCGAGAGCTTGCCGTCGCTGATGCTCTTGGCCGCCGCCGCCAGCTCGTCGCGCATGCTGCCGGTCACCCGTCGGGCCAGCTCGGCGGTCACCTTCACGTCGAGGGCGTCGCCGATGACGCGCTGGATGTCCGTGGTGATCCCCGCCGACAGCGTGGCGTCGACGACGGATTCCGGCACCGGCGGCGGAGGCGGCATGGTGATCCGACCGGCCAGGCCCTTGGAGACGTGCCTCGCCCGCTCGGTCTGGACCACCTTGCGCAGGTACGCCGCCCTGCCCGCCAGGTGGAAGACGTCGGCGCCCTCGCCGGTCTCCAGGAACGGGAGGGCCGCGCCGTGCAGGCCCGCCGCCGCCACGAGCAGCAGCACCAGGGTCCCTGTCCCCCGCCGCCGGCGGGACACGAAGACATCCCCCAGCGACCCTGCCGCCTCCCGGCGGAGACCGGCCGGCACGCGCTTCCACTTCCGCCGCCAGTTACGGCCCGTGCACCCCCCTGTGCTTGCGGCGCTCTGTGCCATTGCCTTGATGATATCAACACGGCCCCGCCGGCCGAAGGCCGGGGAATCTCCAGCCCCCCGTGAGCCGGTTCAAGTGCAGCCCGGCCGGACGACCGGACCCGACGGTTGACGCGCGTTGTCCCGTCTGTGATGATGGTGAAGAGGCCTGCGACGGTCACGGGCAAGAGTGTATGAGGCGAATGTCGGACGGGAAGGATTCTGAAATGAGGACATTGCCGCTTTCGATTGTGATTCTGTTGGCCAGTCAGGTCCTCACCGGCCGCTCCGCGGCGGCGGGCGGGGAGCCCGCGACCCCGGGCGATGAGATCATCAAGGCCTCGGGCGTCCGGGCCGGCCTGTGCGTCCACCTCGGGGCCGGCGACGGGGAGCTGGTCGTTCAACTGGCCACCAACGGCAGGTTCATCGTTCACGCCCTGGCCGGCGATGCCGCCATCGCGGCCAAGGCGCGCAAGAGGATTCGACAGGCCGGCCTCTACGGGCGGGCGGCGGTCGAGCTCGGGAGCCTGCGGCCCCTTCCCTATGACCGGAACCTGGTCAACCTGCTGGTGATTGACGATCCGGCCGGGGCGGGCGATGCCGGATTGACAAGGGATGAGATCCTGCGCGTGCTTCGACCCGGCGGCGTGGCGATGGTGCGGGGCGACCGGGGCGCGAAGGATGGCGTGCAGGGCGCACTGGCGCGGCTGGGCTTTTCCGACGCCAAGGGCCTCAAGCTGCACGGTGGCTGGGCGAGGGTCGAGAAGCCGCCCGTCGAGGGCATGGACTCCTGGACGCATTTCCGACACGGGGCGGACGGCAACGCCGTGTCTCGCGACACGCACGTCGGCGTGCCCTCGAGCATTCGGTGGATCGACGGGCCCCGATGGCCGCTGCGGCACTATGAATCATGCTTCGGCGCCGTGACCGCCGCGGGTCGAGTCTTTGCCATATTCAATGAGGCTCAGCCGGGGGTCAGCAGCCCCAACCGGTGGCTGCTCGTCGCGCGCGACGCCTACAACGGCACGCTGCTGTGGAAGAGGCCGGTCACGCCAAACAAATCCACCGGCCAGACGCTGGTCGCGGAAAAGGACCGGGTTTTTCTTGTCATTGGCAAGTCGCTCACGTCGCTCGACGCGGCGACCGGGGAAGAGATCAAGCGTTACGCCGGGGCTGCCCCGGTGAGCCAGTACGGCTACTCTGCCGATCCCGGCGATACGGTCCGTCAGAACATGGTCTTCCACAAGGGCCGGCTCATCCTCCGATGCAAGCAGCCGGGCCTGCGCTGCATCGACGCCGACAGCGGCGAGGAGCGCTGGCGTTATGAGCCGGCGGTCGATCATTTCGTTCTCGGAGATGACCATGTCTTCTTCCCGGATTACCCCAAGGGCGAACTTGTCTGTCTTGACGCCGGCAGCGGCAAGGAGAGCTGGCGGCGGGATTTCAAGGCATGGTCCAGGCGCCCGGAGAAGGCGAACAAGGCAAGACGCAAGGCAGGGCCGACCGGCCCGACGCTGACCTCCTGCGGCAACGGCGTTCTGGCGCTGGGTGAGCGCGGGAGCGGATATCCCGCCCCCGGCGTCCTGCACGCGGTCTCGGCAAAGGACGGGAAGCACCTGTGGGATTACACCTACGCCCTTCACGGGCACGGTGGAAGTTGGAAGAACAACAACTTCTTCATCGAGGACCTGCTCTGGGTGAATGTTCTGGGCCCGGCTCCGTCCAGAAGGAAGACCCGATCCCCCGCCTGGGTGGGGCTGGACCTGGCGACGGGGAAAGAGAAGAAACGGCTGCCCTATAGAGGAATCGGTCATCGCTGTCATCCCGATCAGGCCACGGAGCGGTTCTTCTTCTTCGGATCCATGGACGTGCTGGACCGGCACACGGGGAAATTTTACGGCCTCCGCGCGGTGCGCAGCGGCTGCCGGTACGGCGTCATGCCGGGCAACGGCCTTGTTTATCTTTTCCCCCAGGAGTGTGTGTGCGATCGGTTCCTGCGCGGCTTCATGGCCCTGGCGCCGCTGGGCCCGATGCCGGCCCAAACACCCAAGGACGGCAGCCGCTTTGTTCCGGAGAGGCCCCCGGCCGCCATCGACAAGCCTCGGGCTTCAGGCGGGCGGGGGCCGTCTTCCGGCGATTGGCCGTGCCATCGGCACGACTTCCAGCGCAGCGGGGCGACTTCCGCGGCCGTTCCGGCCGATCTTGAGCTGCTGTGGCAAACGCAGGCCGCGGACGCCGTGGGGGGCCTGCACGATCACTACTGGCGCAGCGAGTCCGCCAAAGACCCTCTCAGCAGTCCCGTGATCGCCGGCGGCACAGTGTATGTAACCACGCGGGATGGGCATCAGGTCCTGGCGCTCTCCGCGCGGACGGGACAGGTTTCCTGGCGTTACACCGCGGGGGCGCGTGTGGACTCGCCGCCCACGATCCTGAAGGGGCTGTGCCTGTTCGGATGCAGGGACGGGTGGGTGTATTGTCTGCGCGCGGCGGACGGCGCACTCATCTGGCGATTTCGGGCCGCTCCGTGGGAGCGACGCATCGTCGCCCACGGGCAGATCGAGTCGCTCTGGCCGGTCGGCGGGAGCCTCCTCGTGATGAACGACGTGGTCTACGCCGCCGCCGGCCGCCATTCGCACCTCGACGGCGGGGTCACCGTATACGCACTGGACCCCTGGAAGCGCAAGGTCCTGTGGCAGGCGAACAGACCGGCAGGGAGATCCAGGAACCACGACACGGCTCTGGCAAGAATGATGGCCAGCCAGCAGAGCCGCTGCCGCGTGGACCGTTCGGCTCCGGTTGCCCTGGGCGATCTGCTGGTCGGTGACGGGGTGGACGTTCATCTGCAAACGTCGCGCTTCGGCGCCAAAGAGACGCCGGACGACCCGCCGGGAAGGCGGAAGAACTTCATCCAGACACGGGACGGATTCCTGGAGTCCTCCGAGTCGCACAGGACCTGGTGGTTCGACGAACGCATCGGGGGGCGTCTGTTGGTCTTCGATGAGAGGCAGACCATCGCCGCCCAGCCGTTTGCCCCGGTATGGAGTGTTTACAGGAAACTGTTTCAGAAGGAGTGCAGAATACGGGCCAAGGCCGTGGATCCTGATTCCGACTGGTCCGTGTCGTTGAAGGTCAGGGTCCGAGCCATGCTCCTGGCGGGCGATCTCCTTTTCGCGGCGGGCGTGCCGAACGTTGGCAATCCGCGCGGCAAGGGCGTGCTGTGCGTCCTCTCCCGCAAGGACGGCGGGAAGCTGAGTGAGCTGAAGCTTGACGCGCCGCCGGTCTTCGACGGCATGGCGGCCGCCGGCGGCAGACTTTACCTCTCGAAGCGGGACGGCAAGCTTGCGTGCTTCGGGCCCGCTCCCACAAAGCAATGAGCACCGTTCGAGCAAGGACTCGACAGGAAGTCTGCGAACTGAGCGATGAGAGCAATTGCGGAAAGAAGGTGCGAAATGCCTGTCTCTGAGAAACCGGGCCCCGGGGAAGGGCCCCCGGCATGCGGGAGGATCCGGCCGTGGCATTGAATGCCGCCGACATCGCCATTATCGTCGGATCCCTGCTGCTGGTGATGGTCGTGGGCCTTTGGGCTTCACGCAGACAGGACAAGACCGCCCGGGGCTATTTCCTCGCCTCCGGCAGGCTCCCCTGGTGGCTCATCGGCGCGTCGTTCGTGGCGACCAGCGTCTCCAGCGAGCAGATCGTCGGGACCATCGGCGCCGCGTATCAGCACGGAATGGGTATTGTCAACTGGGAATGGTTCGCCATCCCCACGTACACCTTGCTGATCGTCTTTTTCATCCCCATCTATCTGAAGAACCGGATCACCACCGTGCCGGAGTTCCTGTCCAAACGGTACGGTCCTCTTTGCGGGGACATCTACGGCTGGGCCATGCTCTTCGCCTACGTGCTGGTCTTCGCCGTTCCCGTCCTGTACGGCGGCAGCCTGGCCTTTTCGGAGATCACCGGCTGGAACTTCCACGTCGTCTTGTGGATCACGGTCGTGCTCGTCGGCACCTACACCATCGCCGGGGGGCTCTCCTCGGTCATGTGGACCGACGCCCTTCAATGCCTGATGCTCGTCGGCGGGGGCGTCGTTCTGTATTTCGTCGCGCTGGATCGGATCCCCGGGGGCTGGCAGGCCATGGTCCAGGCCAACCCCGAGCGCTTCCACCTGTATCGCCCCCCGGAGGATCCAATGGCGCCGTTCCTGGGCCTGATCTGCGGCGCCATGGGCGTGTTCCTTTTCTACCAGGCAACCAACCAGGTGATGATCCAGCGGGTCCTGGCGGCGCGGTCAAGCTGGGACGGGATCATGGGGATCATATTTGCAGGTTTTGTCAATCTCTTTCGGCCTGTGGTGACCTGCTTCCTGGGCTTTGTCGTGTTCTACTGGATCCACGCGATGCGGATGGGCGAGCCGCTGGAGAATCCGGATAGGGCCTTTCCCTTCGCCCTCAAGACGTTTGCCACCGGCTGGGGTCTTCGCGGAGTGGTCCTGGCCGGCTTCCTGGCGGCGGTGATGTCCACGCTGAGTTCGCTTGTCAATTCCACGGCGACCATCTTTTCCTTCGACGTCTACAAGCGTCTGATCAATCCGCGAGCCGGCGACCGCCAGCTTGTGATGGCCGGGAGGATCGCAGCGTTGGCGGCCCTGCTGGTCGCGGGGGCCGCCGCCCCCGCCGTGAAGCACCTGGGGGGGATTTTTCGGTATTTCCAGACGGGCGTGACCTATCTGGCGACCCCCTTCATCTCCGTCATTCTCCTGGGGATCTTCTGGAAACGAACCAACTACCGGGGGGCCCTGTTCGGCCTGATCGGGGGATTGATCATCCAGATCGCTATCGCCCTGGGCGCGCCCGCCGTCGGCGTCAGACTTCATTGGCTTTATCTCGGTTTCATCGCCCAGGCAGTCATCATGATCGGCGTCGTCGTAGTTTCTCTTCTTAGCCCGCCGTGCCCGCCTTCGAACTGGCAGCCGTTCCAATGGCGCCCCGCGCTGCTGCTGCAACTGGACGACAAGCGCAGGCGCCCCTGGTACAAGAGTCTGATCCTTTGGTACGCCCTGTATGCCGTTATCTGGACCACTCTCTACTGGACGTTCTGGTAGACCTGAGGACGTTTTCCCGGCCGGCGGAGCTGATTCCGCGGGTCCTCGTCCGCAGGGGCGACGCGGCCCGGTGGCCGTGTGCCTTCTTCTTCGCCGACATCACCGGCGCCTGCACCTACGGCGGCGAGAACGTCGTGGCGATTTCGGGGTTAAAGAAGGACGGGCCGGCCGTCTGCTCCGTCATCTGCGCCGCCGACCGATACGGACGTGCCGAGGAGAAGAAGCCGTGAACTGCGGCCCGTTCGCCGTTCTCCGGGCGGCGGAACGCCTTGTCGCACCCCGGAGAGACGGTACGATCATGGACAAACGGTCCACGGCGGTCGTGGATCAGCGTTCGTTTGAGAACGTCGGGTCAGACGAAGGGGTGCTTCTTGATGGCTCCTTCCTGGAACTGTGTCTGGAGGCACAAAATGGCTATCTCTCAGAAGCGAGACCGTAGGGCAGGATTTCCTGCCGGTGCAGTGACCGCTGCCGTGTGGGTGGCTGTCGCGTTGTTCGTCGCAGCGGCTCCGGGGCGCGTGTGTGCGGCCGAAAAGGCCCCGGGCAGCGGCGCGAAGGCCGTGACCGTCCAATGGGACGGCTCGTCCAAGGCCCCCTGGCTGGCGTCGGTGGAGTTCGAGCCGATCGGGGCGACGCGGATCGTCAAGGTCGAAAAGATCCCCGACGAAGGCGCGATGCAGGGCCGGCGGGTGCGCATCTCCGTGGAAAAGCCCGCGGAGAAGGACGCGCCACAGGCCGGCAAGGGGCCGGCAAAGAAGCCCGTCGAGCCCCTCTGGAAAAAGCCCGGCTTCGTCGTCCGCCTTGCCGGGGATCGCGGGTTCCGGGTCGAGCTTGAAGAGCTGGAGACGATCGGGTTCATGTGGCTCAAGCCGCTGGGCATGTTCGTCAGCGCGGTCGGAAGCTGGGAGGAGACGGCCCCGAAGCGCCAGGCCATGCAGCAGGAGGCGGCCGCCAACGCCAAGAAGCCGTTTCGATCGCTCTTCGAGAAGCGGAAGACCCTCCAGCAGGACTTCAAGGGCCCCCCGGCCGTCTTCGGCTCCGTCCGTAAGGCAGGATGGGGATGGGCCATTCTCAGGCGAGGGCCGTATTGGGCCCTGGAACCGCGGACCACGCAGCGCATTGCCCTCATGCCGGAGATGGACTTCGACTATTTTGCCAAGAGGCTGGACCCGCGGATGGAGTGGGCCAGGGGGGGCGCCCTGTTCCCGGGATGGAAGGACAACATCAGGGAATTCGGGATTGGCCCTCGCCGGAACGTCGTCAGCGTGTCTCAGAGCGAATTTGGCGGGAAGGGCGGGTACGGGTACCCGGGGACCCCGCCTTGGAACTTCTGGATCGACGTCCTGCAAGCAGGAAAGCTGACGGGCCGGCTGGAGGGCGGCTACCACCTCATCCCCACCTACGCGCGGCGCTCGCCCGATGGGGCGCTCGAGGTGCAAGAGACGTTCGTGGTGCATCCGCGCGAGCCCGGACCGTGGAAGACGGGGAACGACCCGCTGTTGCTGCACGTGCGGGTGGCCGTGATCAACCACAGCGCCGCGGAGAGAAAGGAGACCGTTCGGGTCCATGGTTACGTTTTGATCGCCAAGGCAGCCAAGGGATTTGAGGCCAAGGACGGGCATGTCGTCTGCACCAAGGGAACGTTGTGCCGGCTCCCGGCCGGGCTTTCCTGGCGCACGTCGCCGCCCAAGTCCGGGAAAGGAACGGCGGTGTTGATTTCGGACGTTCTGGTGCCCGCCCGCGGCAGGAAGGAGCTGGACTTCGTCTGGTCGGACGCGCCTCTCGCCGCGGAGCAGCGCCCGAAGCTCGCCCGCCTGTCCTTTGACCAGGCCCACAAGGCGACCCGGGCGTACTGGGACGCCTTCATCGCCCGGGGCGCATCAGTCCACGTGCCCGACCCGCACGTCCTGAACCGGCACCTGACCTTTCGCCCGCGCGGCGTCATCATCAACGACCGGATGGCCAACGGATTGCTGTACACGCCCACGGGCGTCGCGACGTACGACGGGAACTGCTGGCCGGCCTGCACCGCGCCGGGGATCGGGTACTCCTTCGCCCCGATGGGGTATTTCGACGTGGCGCGGGACATGCTCGAGTTCCTCATTACAAACCAGCGCGGCAAGGGCGGCGCCTTTACCGGCGCCAATCGCTGGTATGCCCACAACGGATGGGTGCAGTGGGCCGCGGCGCGCTACTACATGCTGTCGCGGGACAAGGCGTTCATCGAAAAGCACCTCGAGCCCTTGCTGGGTAGCCTGCGGTACACGAAGCAGCAGCGTTCGCTCACCAAGGCGGCGGGGGCGGACGCCTACAACTACGGCTGCCTGCCTCCCGGCGCGGTCACCGACGGCGACACGGGAGTCTCGGGCATCTTCTCGGAGGCCGCATGCTGGCTGGGCATGAAGTCCCTCGCCGAGGTCCTCTCGGACCTGAAGCACCCCGCCGCTGAGGAGTGGAGGCGGGAGGCCGAGGCCTACCGCGCGGACAGCGTGCGCGCCTATCGGCGTGCCATGCGCAAGAAGCGCCCGGTACGCCTCAATGACGGGACGTACGTCATCGTCCCGCCCGGGTACCTGGAGAAGCCCGAGTACGAGTACGGCAGCGGCCGCTGGCTGCCGGGGATCCTCGACGCGGCCTACATGAGCACACTCGAGACCGGCATTCTTGCCGGCCAGCCGGAGGAAGACTGGATCATTGAGCACGTGAATGACAACCTGTATTACGACTGCATTGGTCTTGCCAACGAACCGTTCTATTCCGGGCAGCTCAACGCCCATTTGAGGCGCGATCAGGTGAAGCATTTCCTCTACACGTTCTACAGCCTGGTGGCGAGCGGCTTCAATCTGCATCTGCTCACCACCTACGAGCACAGCCCCGCCGGCAAGCCCGAGCTGACGCACTGGGCCCAGGGCCACTACGACGACGCCTTTTTCAGCATGCTGTGCCGGACGGACGGCAAGACCCTCCGCCTGTGCCAGGCCACGCCGCGGCGCTGGCTGGAGGACGGCAAGGAAATCAGGCTGGAGCGATACTACACCGATTTCGGCCCGATCACCTTCCAGGTCGCATCCAAGCTCAAGAGCGGCGTGGTGGAGGCGACGATCGAGCCGCCCACGCGAAATCCGTATAAGAACATCGTGCTGCGCCTTCGCGTGCCCGGCAGCCGGAAGATGAAGAAGGTCACGCTCAACGGACTCCCACACAAGGATTTCGACGCGGAGCGGGAAGAGATCGTCTTGACGCCCCGCGGGAAGAAGCTGCTGGTGGTCGCGGAGTTCGAGCCGGAGAAATAATACTCCTTCAATCTCGATATCGCGGGTTCGGGAGCCATGGCGGCGGCTCTCTGCCGCCATGCTGACCC
>CAZNSB010000101.1:0-12680 GCA_964575155.1 uncultured Planctomycetaceae bacterium
GGCGGCGACGGAGCCCCATCGCCACCGCGTGACAGCCACGGGCGCCGGGGTGGCCACGGCCACCACCGGCCGGGGCGGGCCCTGCCGCCGCCAGGACCCAAGGCCCTGACGCAGCCGGAGGTAGCCCTTCAACCGCTCGCGGGCCTCCGCATCGTCGAGCACCTCCAGCAGCACACAATTCAGCTCGTCGCTGTCCAGCTCGCCGTCCGCCAGTTCCGACAGCACCGACTCGTCGATAGGTTCTTGGTTCTTCATGCGTTCGCCCTCCCCTCAGTCAGGGAGTTCATGGCCTTCAGGAGGATTCGCTTGGCGCGATGCACGCGCGAGGCGATGGTGCCCCGGGGCTCGTTCTGGATCGCCGCCGCCTCGGTGTAGCTGTACCCGTCCAATTGGGTGAGCACGAAGGCCCTGCGGCAATCACCGGGCAGCCGGTCAACGAGGTGCGAGGCGATCTCGTACAGCTCTCGCTGCTGGGCCTGATTGTCAGGGGCGGAATCCGCAGCCGCCGGCACCCCGGTCAGGTCGCCGTCGAGGTCCGCGCGAGCCTGCTCGTGCCGGCGGAGCTTCCGCAGACGGTCGCGCGCGCAGTTCTGCGTGATGCGGTGCATCCAGGTGGACAGGAGCGACCGCCCGTCGAAGCCGGGGAGCTTCTTCACGGCCCGGACGCAGGCCTCCTGGACGACGTCGAGGGCTTCCTCGCGGTCGCCCAGGACGCGGAGCGCCACGCGATACATGCGGGGGACGTGCTCGACCAGCGAATCGACGCTCTGTTGATCCATGGGCGGGCTCCGTGACATCCGGGTTCCGCATTGTTAGACGGCCGAAGCAGCGGTCGTTTCACTCGCCGACGGCAGTTGCCGGGCAAGCCGGTCTCAGCCGCCCAGTTTGCGCAGCTGATCTTCCACCAGGGCGTCCTCGATCGCGCCAGACCCCAGCTTCGTGCCCAGCCGCACCTCCAGCCGGGCGCCCGCCTCCCGCTCCAGCGTCCAAAGCTCCTTGAGCGCCTGCTCGTCGTCGAGGCCGAGGTGCCGCTCCGAGGCCTCCAGACGCTCCAGCCGGCGCACCGCCGAGCCCACCCGCACCAGCGTGTCCCGGCACTGCCTCTCGTACTCTTCCGTGGCCGCCAGCAGCCGGGCGATGTCCCGCAGCTCCATCCGAAGCGTGGCCTTGACCGACTCGGAGGCCGCGGCCTGCATCTCGGCGGTCACCTCCTTTGCCTGATCGCGCAGCGCCTGGCGAAAGGTCGGAATGCCCTTGTCTATCCGCGTCTGGAGCAGTCGGCTCTTGGCGCGGAGGTTGCCCAGCGGCAAGGCCGGGGCCTCGCCGGCGGCGAAGGATCGGCTGCCGTTGGCCTGGTAGACGTACGACAGCCGGACGTACGGGGCCTCATCGTAGAAGCGATGCCCGGTCCGGTCCACCTGGATCTTGGCGAAGAACTCCCCCTTGTGAAGCGCCACCACGTAGCTGTGCCCGGTCAGCAGCCGGACCGATGCGCCCGCCTCCGTCGCCGCCGCCGGGGCCACGCGGATGCTGCCCAACGCCACGGGCCCCATGTCGAAGATCCGCACGCCCTCGTTGCCGCCTGTCAGGACGAACTTCCCGTCGGAAGGATCGAACCGGACGTCCCCGGTGTCGCCGACCCGGGCGAGGCTGAAGGAAAAGCTCCTCCCCCGATCCAGCTCGCAGGTGCCGGCGATCAGGCGGCTCGGCCCGCGCTTGGGCGCCGCGTGGTCGTTCCCGGCAGAGCGACACCCGCCCGTGGCCGCAGCAAGGCAGATCGCCAGCACCCAACGGCGGGCCGCCCGCATGGCCTGCCCCGGACGGCGACTCTCGATCCGTTCCACAACCACCCCGTTCTCCCGTGGTCATGACCGCCCGGTGGCGGGCGCGGTCTCGCCTTCCTTCATGATTGCCTCGAAGGTCTCCTCGTCCACCTTTTTCTCGGCCTCGCGGGCCAGGGCGTCGAGGCTCAGGTCGCCGCCCACCTCGGACGCCGAGCTGGTCAGCGCCGCCACCACCGCTTTGATGTCCATCAGGCGGCCCTTCAACTCGCTGGAGAGCTCCTCGATTTCGATGCGGCTGGCGGCGACGTTGATGGACCCCAGTTGGCTGTTGGCCTCGGCCCTCAATTCGTTGACCCGGGCGAGCTCGGCGTCACAGCGCCGCAGGCCCTCGCGGCACTTGCTCGCCAGGGATCGCTGCTGCTGGACCTGGCTGTGCAGCCCCACCACCTGCCGTTTGACCCACTCCTTTTCCCGCGGCCGTTGCTTCCATGCGGCCGGCCAGGCGCCGGCCTTCTCTGCCGAGCGGTACAGCTTCTTCAGCTCACCCAGCGTCTCGGCCCCCACGCGGACCTTGCGGTCGGCGGCTTCCTTCATCGACCCGATCCGCCCGCGCGTCTGCGAGATCGCGATCTCGGAAGCCTTGAGGTTCTGGAGCGCCTGAAGCACCTGCCGCTTGCAGAAGTGCAGGTAGCCTTTCGGATCCTTCGCGATGTTTTCCGGCGTCCACTCGGTGAGTTGCTCGGCGGCCTGGTGGACCTTGGTGCTGAAGACGTCGCTGACGAAGTACGCCCCGACCCCGACCGCCGCCAGGATGATCACCAGAAGTATGACTGTCCTCATGCCGTCTTCTCCTTGTCCGGGAGCCCGTTTCGGCACCATCGCGGACTTCTTGCCGTGCCCTTGCCGCTCACGGCCGGGCCTTCAACGCATCTGGGGCGCGGCCGTCCGATGCCTCTCAGCCTATTGGACGGCGTCCGTCGAGCATCGTTTCACTCGTTCGCCCGCTTTTTCCTCAGCCGGGCCGCAAGCTCCCTGTTTGGGCACCTCACGCCACCCTCGTAGCATTTCCCGATCTTGGACCCTGCGCCGAATATGGCGCCCGCCATCTTAAGGCAATCATCGCCCGAGTGCCATAGCACTTCGCCACACCGTCGTATATGATGCAGCTCGCCGCGAAACGGCTGGCTTCCGCGCCGTCTAATCGGGTGGGAAGGGGCCAACGTCCGTGCCTGGGCGCCCCTCCGGAGACGTCTGATGGGTCGGTATGTCCGCGTGGTCGTGTGCATCGCTGCTGTCCTCGCCGCGGCCGCACGCGCCCGCGGCGATGAGCCGACTACGCTCGTGATCCTTCCTCCCCAGGTCAGCCCCGGCGACGCGAAGGCCCGCCAGGCTGCCGAGCTGCTGTGCGACCGCCTGGCCGAGAAGCTCGACGATGTTCTTGGCGTCAAGGTCGTCAACCGCACGCAGATCGAACGCATCCTCAGCGAGCGAGCGCTGGCCTCCCGGCCGGCGGGGCCGGCGCTCAGCTTCGACGCCATGGTCCGCCTGCGGGTCAACACGCTCACGCCGGTACCCCGCCTGGAGATCTCGGTAGTGGACCTGTCGCTGGGCAACCGAATCTGGTCCGGCGAGTATGCCTGGCCGGTGAACGACGCCCACCTCATCCGGGCGGCCAGGCAAGTTGCTGAGGCGGCGGGCAAGGCCGCAGGCGCCGCCGCAGGGAGCCGAAAGGTCCGGCTGGTCAGCACACTGTCACCGCGCCGGACGCCGCGGATCGAGCCGTTCCAGCAGAAGTTGCTGGCGCGGCTTGATGGATTGCTGGCTCGGCAGAAAGGGCTGATGATCGTCCGCCACCTGGAGCCGGAGACAGCGAAGGAAGAGTCCCTGCTGATCCTGCTCGGCCTGGCCCGGCTGCCCGGCGAACGGCGCTTTACGCCGCAGGCGGACGCCGTTATCGAGTTCTCGCTACGGGAGCGGGGCGCCGTCGGCAAGACGTACGAGCAGACGACCATCGAGGTCCGGCTGCGGCTGACACGGGACAAGCCCGGCGCGTGGCGGAGCGTCCTGGGGACGTTCGGGCAGTGGGATCGGCTGGTGGAGGAGGTTTCTCGGGAGCTGGCCAGTGACCTTGGCCGGGCCGAGCTGAAGGGCGCCGCTGACTTCCTCACGGAGATGGCAAATCGTCGCCGACAGGCCGAGGCGGAGCTGGCCAAGTACGATGACTGGGACCGGCCTCACTGCATCAGCCCCGAGCTGACCGGTACCAACCGGTACGCCATCGGAAGACTCCGGGAGCACGTGAGGGCGGCCTCGACCGCCGCCAAGCTCGACCCCTCGTGGGAGGAGGCCGCCTTCCGCGGCCTGGTCTCCCGCGTGCGCCTGGCCGACCGAGAATTGTGGCGCACCGGCAAGACCAGCGCCCGGGCCGCCTCCATCAAAGCCTACGGACTTATGGTTCCGCTGGCCAGGGAGGCCCTGGACTACCTGCGGCGGTTCCCGGGCAATCCCGACCACCGCCGGCGCGTCATCGGGACGGTGTGGGGCGGGACCCTCTGGAGATCGTTCAGTCGCGCAGACCCTCGGGCGGCGGAGTCTCTCGACCTGGTGCTGCGGCTGATCGACATCGGCCTGTCGGAGCCGCCGGTTCGCCAGCCGCCGGCAGCCCAGATCGACCTATGGAGATGGCGGGAAGTCATCCGGCAGACGCACCGCCATCTGAAAAGCCTGGGCACGCCGGCCGAGAAGGCCTATGCCTGGGCGGAAGACGCCTTCCGCAGAGCGGAGGTCCAGATACTCGCGGCGGGTGGGCGCGGCCGATTGTTCATCTATCTGCGTACGGGGTGGATCCGCCTGGCAATGAACGCCGGCCGCCGAGAGCAGGCCCGCCAGCTCGTCGTCGACGCAATGAAACGCTATCCCCGACCGGCCCCCGGCATAGTGGGCAGAGGCTTCGAGGAACTAGTTGACCGCATCGGCGACAAGGCGCTTTCACAGAAAACGCGCCAGTGGGCCCTCGCTTGGAACCGGCCGCGGAAAGGCATCCAACCGATGAAGATCAAATGGCCCGTCATGGGACGGGATACTGGACCCCTCCGCCCGCCGACGGTCCGACCGGGACAGGCTATACCCGGGGCCCGCCGGGGCAGTTGGTTCACCTTGATCGGGGAGATGGACGGGAAGATCATCGGGTCCCGCGATCGGGCGCCGACGCCGCTGTTTTACCTGCCGCTGGACAAGCGAGGCCTGCCCACGGGCAAGCTGGTCGATCTGGGCCCGCCCAAGGGCCTGCTTGCCTCGCCCCAAAGGGGCATCCTGCTGGGCGGGAAGCTATATGTCGCCACGGGGACCCGCATCCACCGCTACGACGTCGCCAAGCAGACCTGGGACCTTCTCAGTAAGCAGGGCCTGCCCGCTTCGCGTTCGGTCCGCCTGCACCGGCTCGACGACCGCACCTTGCTGGTCGTGGGGCGAGAGCCCAATACCTGGACGACCTTCACCGTGGACGTACACACAGGCCAGGTGTCGCTGCTATCCCGGAAATTCACCCCCGGCACGTCGCCAACGCCGAGGCTGGCCGTGTGGCGGAACGGTCGGCAACTGTGGGGACTGCACCCGCGAGGCGTCGTGAAGCTCACTGGCCACACATGGCAAGTGCGGAAGGGCGTACTGGCACGGACCGCCTCCGGCTGGCCGCAGGAGATGCAAGCGTTAAGCTTCGGCGGTCGGCCTTGGTGTGGCGCGGTGGGAGGGCGCCGGTTCATCCGATGGCGGGGGAGCCTCTACCAAGTGGACGATGCGGCCAAGGTCCTGCGCGCGTGGTCCTTCGACGAAAGCTTCGTCTTCGAGAGCCCGCTGTGGGGCATGGTGGTCCATCCACCGAGAATGATCATCCCGGCCGAAATCCCGGGCCAAGCCGGGGGCATCGGGGGCATGAGGGTGGGGGGGGAGCACCTGTTCTTGGGTGGCTCACACTGCGCGGTGGTCTGCTACGATCCCCGGACCGACACCTGGGCCGGCCCCGTGAAGGTCGCCGGCAGGGGCTTCGAGGTCCTGCTCGCCTCCTCTGGCGGGTTGTGGGGATGGAGCCGGCCCCAGGCCGGTGACGAGCCGCGGCTGGTCTGCGTGTCCACGGCCAGCCTGCTTGAGGCCGCCGCCAAGGCAGGGCTGACTTGGACGAGCCAGCAATTGAAGGCCCGGCGGGAGAAGCTGCTGGCTGCGGCTCAGCCGCTGAATCGCGCCAAGTTCGCCATCGCCCTCCGCAGGTTCAACGAAGCCCGCCGGCTCCTGGAAGAGATCCTGAATGATACGCCGGACAATGCCGAGGCCCAGCTTCTGATGGGCTTCGTGCACGATACGCAGTGTCTTGGGCGCCCGGACGAGGCGATGGCTTGGTACCAGAAGGTGGCCGCCCTGGACGAACCGGAGGCGGCCCTTGCCGCCATGGTAATGCAATGCTGGCAGCACGCGGCGGCGGGGCTATGGTCCGAGGCCCTGGCCGTCACAGACGCGGCCATGGCGCGGTTCAAGCTGGACTACCATGCGACGCGAGACTTCCAGAGAATGCGGCGTGAACTGGCCGGGAAGGCCCCGGCGAGAAAGAAGTCCCGGTAGGCGGTGCGGCTGCGGAGCCGGGATGCGTTCCTGTACATCGCGACCGCCGACATCATCAGCGCCGCGAAGGAGGCCGATCTGGCCATGACGACGGCGGAGGTGAGGCGCCGCCGCCGCAAGGCCTTCGACGCCGCACCCCCTCTGGACGCCGCCAAGTTCGCCATCGGCCTGCGACGGTTCGACAAGGCCAGGGAGGTCCTCGCCGCCCTTCTGGCCAAGGAGCCCGACAACGCCGAGGCCGTGCTGCTCATGGGATGGATCCACGACCGGCACTGCAAGGAGGCGCGGTCACTTGGCCTTGGGTTTGGGGGCAGGCCACTGGTCGTCGTACTTCTTGATCATCGCCAGGGTCATCTCGTCGAACCTCTTGACGAGGTCGGGCTGTGTCTTGACGAGGTTGTGCATCTCCCAGGGGTCGTTCTTGACGTCGAAGAGGACGAAGGGCCCGTCCTTGGACCGGGCGAAGTTGTACCGGGCGGTCCGCACGCCGCGCCAGGGCCCGGGGGTCGGGCGGCGGTAGTCGTTGAGGACCATGAAGACGGGCTCGTCGCCGGTGGGCTTGCCCTTGCCCAGCAGCCACGCCGAGCGGTCGGTCCCGTCGAGCGCGTCGGGGACGTCGATGCCGGCCAGTCCGCCCAGCGTGGGGAACAGGTCCGGCGTGCCGATGGGGGCGTCCAGCACCAGCCCGGGCTCGATGTGCCCCGGCCAGCGGATGATCAGCGGCACCTGCGAGGACTCCCGGTAGGGCTGGCGCTTCTTCAGGGCGCCGTGGGCGCCCATCATCTCGCCGTGGTCGGAGGTGTACACCACGATGGTGTTCTCGGCCACCCCCAGCTTCTCCAGCTCCTTCGTCAGCCGGCCGAAGTTGTCATCGCAGCCCTCGATCAGCCCGAAGTACTGCTCTCGCTCCTTCGCGTGCTTGCGCCTGGGGACGTTGGGCGGGTGCTTCAGGTCGCGGTAGTGGTCGTACTTCTCGGGCGCCTTGAACGGCGAGTGGGGCGGGCCCCAGGACATGAACAGGCAGAAGGGCTTGTCACGCTTCTGCCGGAGGAACTCGATGGCGACGTCGGTGACCCCGTCGGTCTTGAAGCCCTTGCCGACGTGGCGCTTCCCGGTGGAGGTGCGGAGGTTCCATTTGGAGTAGTCGTGGTGGCTGGCGGTCAGGGCCCAGTAGTCGAAGCCCAGCGCCTTCGGAGCCAGCGGGAGGTGGTGCTTGCCGATGTAGGCGGTGCCGTACCCGGCCTGCTTGAAGGCGGTGCCGAGGCTGTGGTGCTTGCGCTTTCCGTAGGGCAGGGCTCGTCTCTTGAGGGACATGTTCACCAGGATGCCGGTATGGGAGGCGTACTCGCCCGAGACCAGGGACGCGCGGTAGGGCACGCACAGCGGCGAGGTGCTGATGCCCGTGCACCGCGCGCCCTGCCTGGCCAGGGCGTCGAAGCCGGGCGTCTTGACCTGGCTCTCGCCGTAGCAGCCGACCGAAGCGTACTGGTGCTGGTCGGAGAAGACGAACAGCAGGTTGGGTCGGGCCCCGCCGGCGTCGGCCCAGGCGCGGGACAGGAAGGGCCAGCCGGCCAGGCCGGCGCCCGCGGCGGTGGTCGTCTTGAGGAAATCTCTGCGGTTGATGGTGCGTCGGGTGGTCATGCCGTCGTCGCCTTGCCGGAACACCTCGGCGGGCGCCCTCCCGCCGTTCCGAGCGGCGGCGGGCGCTTCCGCATGGACACCATGTAAACACCGCACCCGGCCGGGCGGACCGGTCCTGATCGCCCACGAAACGCCGCCGCCGATAGGCTTGACATGCCGGCGGCGGCGAATAGACTTGTGCGAAAACCGCCCCAGAGGACCTATGGCCACGAACCTCCCCAGCTTTCGATTCTCCAGGAAGGCCGCCCGTACCGTGCCTCCGCCGATCAACTACCTGATGCGGATGGCCCTGGAGCGGAAGGGGGTGATCTCGCTGGCGGCGGGGTTCGTGGACGATGAGACCCTCCCGGTCGCCGAGCTGCGCGACCTGACCGGGCGGGTGCTCGGCGAGGCGCCGGCGGGGAGGGAGGCCCTCCAGTACGGGACGACCATCGGGCTGCCCGCCCTGCGGGAGGCGCTGCTCGAGCACCTCTGCCGGCTGGACGGCGTGAGCGGGGACGACCTGGCCCTGACGGCGGACAACGTGGTGGTGGGCTCCGGCTCGCAGCAGATACTGTACATCGTCACCGACGTGCTGGTGGACCCGGGCGACATCGTGATCACCCCCTGGCCGAGCTACTTCGTCTACACCGGCGCGCTGGTCACCCTGGGCGCCTCGGTCCGGGCGGTGGAGATGGACGAGCAGGGGATGCGGACCGACGCCCTGGCCGAGACCCTCGCCGACCTGAAGCGCAGCGGGGACCTTCCCCGCGTGAAGGTCGTCTACGTCTGCGACTACTACCAGAACCCCACGGGCATCACGCTCTCGCGGGTCCGCCGGGAGGAACTGCTGGAGCTCGTCCGGTCGTATTCGACGCAGCAGCGCATCTGCGTGCTGGAGGACGCGGCGTACCGGGAGCTGCACTGCGGCGCGCCCCCGCCGCCGAGCATCAAGAGCCTGGACCGCGCCAACGCCCAGGTGGTGCTGGCGCAGACGTTCAGCAAGCCGTTCGCCCCCGGCCTGCGGACGGGGTACGCGTTCCTGCCGGACGACCTGGTCGGGCCGGTGCTCGACCAGAAGGGCAGCCACGATTTCGGCTCGTCGAACTTCAGCCAGCACCTGCTGTGGCGCGCGATGACGTCGGGGGCGTACGCCGCGCACGTGGAGGCCCTGCGGCGGCGGTACCGGCAGAAGCGCGACGCCATCCTGGAAGCGCTCCGGCGGCACCTGGGCGACTTCCAGCCGGCGGAAACTTCCTGGACCCGCCCCGGCGGCGGGCTGTATGTTTACCTGACGCTGCCGCGGTGGATGGACACCGGCCCGGAGGGGCCCTTGTTCGCCGCCGCCATGGCCGAGGGCGTCCTGTACGTCCCCGGCGAGTACTGCTACGGGCCGGACCCGAGACGCCAGGTGGAGCGGAACCACATGCGGCTGACGTTCGGCACGGTCGGGGTGGAAGAGATCGCCGAGGGGGTGGCGCGGCTGGGGCGGGCGATCCGGAAGGTGGGGGGCGCCCGGGCGGGCGCAATCGGCGGCGGAAAGGGGCGGACGTCGTGATCCGCACGCTGGAAATCTATCTGGGCAAGGACCTGGCCAGGGCGACCGTCCTGGCGGCCCTGCCGCTGACGCTGGTGCTCACCGTCTTCACCGTGCTGGAGCCCCTCCGCCAGCAGGGCCTCAGCAGCGCCCAGGCCCTGAAGCTCTTCGGGTACAGCATGCCCCTGATGTTCTCGCTGACGCTTCCCATTGCGGCCCTGTTCGCCGCGACCATCGTCTACGGACGGTTCGGGCAGGACAACGAGCTGATGGCCTGCCGGGCCAGCGGGATCTGCACCCTCTCGCTCATGAAGCCCGCGATCTACCTGGGGGCGTCCGTCACCGTGGCGACGCTGTTCCTGGCGCTGTACGTCGCCCCGAAGCTGTGGACGGTCTCGGAGCGCACCATCAAGCACAACCTCCGGCAGATCACCTACCACCGCCTCAAGAGCCGCAACTGCATCCACATCCCCAGGTCGACGTATCTCTTCCACGTCGACCGCGTGGACCCGGAAACCGGATGGGTGGAGGGCCCGGTGCTGCTGGACTATGCCGACGCCGACAACGCCTGGTGCCTGGCCGCGGCGAGCGCGCAGTTGGAGTTTCACCAGCGCGGGCCGAAGACCCTGGTCGTCTTCCATTGGACCGACCCGGCGGCGATGCGGCAGAGGGGGGGCGACGAGTTCGGCGAAGACGAGCAGCGGATCAAGGTTGCCGAGCTGCCCGGCATGCCCGAGGGCCAGCCCAGGCTGTACGACTGGAGGAAGCTCTGGGACACCTGGCGGCGCCCGGAGAAGAACCCCGTCGTCCGCAGGGAGCTGGAGCAGATCAAGCGCGAGCTGCTGATCGGCATGTTCTACGAGGACGTGGTCCGGGTGATGGCCGCAGAGAAGAAGTACGACAGGCTGTATGAGGCGGACCCGATCGGCGGCCGGTCCCGCAGCAAGCGGCTGGAGCTGGCCGGCGGCGAAGCGAGCCTCTACAAGGCCGAAGAGGTCCACCTGGACGCGGCCGCGCCGGCGCCGGCCTCGAACCGGGCGAGCCCGCGCAGCGTCTTCGTGCGGGAGTTCATCGGCGAGAGGCTGGACCGGGAGTACTTGGCGCGATCGGCCCGGGTGAAGGGCACTTGGCGGAGCTACCAGAAGGCGCCGAGCATTTCGGTGACGCTGTTGGACGTGGACGTTCGGCTTCCGGGGCTGAGGGGGCGGGCGCTGCATCGCGACAGCTTCACCCTCGGGCCCTATGCCGCGCCTGCCGAGCTGCTCGCGCGGGTCAAGGACGTCAGTCTGTCCGAGATGGTCGAGAAGCCCGAGAGCTTCAGCTCCTTCCCGGCGATGATCAACCGGATTCACGGGCTGCGCAAGTACACCATCCGGAAGCTGCTGGCCAAGGTGCGGGCGGAGATTCACCTTCGGCTCTCGTACAGCGTCAGTTGCTTCCTGATGGTGGTGCTGGGCGCGGCCCTGGGGCTTCTGTGGCGTGGGGGGCAGATGCTGGCGGCGTTCGCGATCGCCGCCGTGCCCGGCGCCGTCGTCGTCGCCGCGCTGTTCATGGGCAGGGAGCTGATCCGCAACCCCGGCGTGCGCGCCGGCGGGGAGTACGGGATGGCGGTGATCTGGGGCGGCATCGCCCTGCTGACGGCCGCCGCCGCCGCCATCTATGCCGGGCCCCTGAGACGCTGAGAGCGACATGAAGACGCTGGACCGGTACATCGTGAAGAACTTTCTGCTGGCGGTGCTGCTGTGCTTCGTGGCGCTGATGGCCATCCGCATCGTCGCCGACCTGTTCTTCAACATGGACGAGTTCACCAAGAGCCGCGGGGCCGAGGAGAAGACCTTCGTCGCGGTCGTGGGGGAGATGGGCAACTACTACCGGTACCGGTCGCTGACGTACTTCCGGGAGCTGGGGGCGGTGATCATCGTCGCGGCGGCGGCCTTCACGCTGGCGAGGATGAACCACACCAACGAGCTGACCGCCATCCTGGCCAGCGGGATCAGCCTGCACCGCGTGCTGCTGCCCATGGTGATCTGCGCGATGGGGTTGAACCTGCTGGTGCTGATCGACTCGGAAGTGCTGATCCCGCGGTACAGGCACCGGCTGGTGCGAAGCCGGGACGACGAGGCCGCTTTCCAGATCCGGCTGGTGACCGACGAGAGCAACAGCTCCTGGTTCAGCCGGCGGCTCTCCGTAAAGGAGGGCCACCTCGTCCGCCCGCTGGTCGTGCTGCGTGACGGTCGCTTCAAGCGGTGGGGGCACGTGGTGGGGCCCGCGGCCGTGTACGACGCGCGGGCGGGCGGATGGGTCTTCGCGCCGGGTGCGCCCGACAGGCCCGGGGGGCCTCCGGACCACGCCAGGATGTACATCAAGGGCGCCCGCGCCGCCGCCGGAACCGACTTCGTCCCCACCCTCAAGGGGCCCGTGGAGATGATCGAGAAGGCCCGCCGCAAGGCCGGCAACCCCCGCATCGACTGGTCCAAGGTCACCGCGATCCGCAGCGTGGACATCGAGGAGCCCGCGCCAAACGAGAAGATCCGCCCCGCGGGCAACCTGAGGATCCGGGCCAAGCGGCTGCGCCTGAAGGTGGCCGGCGGTAAGGTCCTTCACGCCGAGCTGGAGGACGGGAAGTTCTTCTACACCGGCAGCGGCGGCCGGCCCCTGGCCTGGTTCGCCGCCCCCCACGCCACCTTCCGGTACGACCCGGACCCGCGCAAGACCGGGTGGGTCCTCACCGCCGGCCGCCTGATCTACGCCTGCGACCTGACGCCCTCCGTGCTGGCGGTTCGCAGGTCCAGCGACTGGATGGAGTACATGTCCACGTCGGAGCTGGGCAGGCTCCTCCGGCTCCGCCGAGTCAGCGACACCGAGGGCGCCAAGCTCGTCCGCCACACCCGCTTTGCCGATTTCTTCAACAATATCATCCTGCTCCTGGTGGGCGTGCCCTTCATCCTCTCGCGGGAGCGGAACATCAAGTCCTCCGCCGGGCTGACGGTGCTGGTGGTCTTGGGGGTGTACGTCTGCATCTATCTCTCGCGGTACGTCGGGCTGCCCGCCATGCTCGCCGGATGGGCGCCCATCATCATCTTCGGGGCCCTGGCCGGGTTCATCGTCGAGGCCATCAAGACCTGATT
>CAZNSB010000102.1:0-12619 GCA_964575155.1 uncultured Planctomycetaceae bacterium
CGCGCTAACCTCCGCCTGCAGCGATACATGCTAAATGGAACTGTAGAAGATGGGTATAACATCACGCAGGAGAAACGCGGATGAATGCGAAGCTCTTGGCCCTTGTGACGGCGTTGGCGGTGTCGGGCGCATGGAGCGCCTGCCTCGCCGGACGGATCGCCCACATCGTCGTTGACACGGACCGCAGCGTCAACTGCGCCACGCTGAAGACGATCGTGGCCGACGCGTGCAAAGACTGCAAGACCGATCAGGACAAGGCCATCGCCCTGTACAACTTCATGGTGCGGACCTGCTGGATGTCCTGGCACTCCCACCGGCCGCTGGAGATCCAGTACGGCGGCAGGCACAAGGGCAAGCTGCTGTTCGTGAACGATCCGCTGAAGTACATCAACGTCTACGGCTACCTGGGCTGCGGCCCGCAGGCGGGGGTGCTCGGGGCGTTGATGGAGGCGGCGGGGATGGAATCGCGGCATCTGAACCCGGGCTTCGGGCACGTCAGTTGCGAGTTCAAGTGGGGTGGGAAGTGGCACTGGCTCGACCCCTGGCTGCCCGCCTACGTGCTGGACAGGAAGGGCAACGTCGCCTCCTACGACCAGATCATGGCCGACCGCACGCTGTTTGCCAAGGCCAGGGAAGAAGGCCGGGCGCCCGGAAACTTCATGGTCAACTGGCAGGCCGACCGGAACTCCGTGCTCCACGCCAAGGACTGGAAGGCCGGCGGCCGGGATCCCTACCCCCAGAAGTACGTCGAGAACCTCTGCCTCAGACCCGGCGAGCAGTGCACCTGGCTGTGGGGCAACGTGGGGAAGTGGTACAACCCGGCTGGGCCGTATCTCGGGCGGCACCTGATGGGGCAGTATCCGGCCGGCCCGTGCTGCAAGTTCGGCAACGACAAGGTCCTCAAGGACGCCTTCCCGTATTGGCAGCCTTACAGGAAGACCATCAAGAACGGCTCGCACCCGTGGGACGACACGTACTACCGCTACTACGGCAACGCGGTCTTCGAGCACGCCCCGCCGCTGACGGTGCAGGGCATGGAGGCCGTTTCCGCCAAGCTCGTGAACGTCACCGCCGCCGCCGGCGGGCTGGCGGTGCAGAAGGTGGCCGGCGGCGAGGTCCGGATGAGCTTCGAGCTGCCCTACGTCATCGCCGACACCGAGATCGCCGGCGCCGCCCAGATGGAGGTGGGCGGCGGCATCAGCTTCCTGTTCTCCACCGACGGCGGGCAGAGCTGGCTGCTGGGCGGAGAGGTCAACCAGAGCGGGCCGTTCGGCCCGATGAGCATCGGCAAGCCCAATACGTACGAGTTTCCCGCCGGCTCCACCACCGGCCGATACCGGTTCGACCTGCGGATCGTCATCCGCTGCAACTGGCGGCGGAAGCCGACCGTCCTCAAGGCCCTCAAGATCACCAACACCACCATGCTCAACTTCTACAGCCGGCCCTGGCTGGAGTCGGGCAAGAACCACGTCACCGTGACCGCGGCGAACCCGCAGGCCCTGGCCCAGACGCCCCTGGAGATCACCTGGCGCTGGCTTGAGGACGGGCAGCGAAAGGCCACGCACACGCACAAGGTCCCCAAGAGCGGCGCCCGGTGCGTCGTCGAGGTCGGCGGGTCCAAGCGGCCGAAGATGGAGTCGGTCACCATCGCGTGCCCGGCCAGATGAACGGCAGGTTGCGGCCACAGGCGCGGACCCTTACCGCCCGTTCCCGGCCAGGGAAGAAAGGCGATCTCAGGCGCGCCCGCTTGCCGGTTGGTGTCCAAGCCTGCCGGCGCATCCGGGCACTTCTGGCCGGCCCAGAGAACTCCTTCGCTCAGGCCTCGGGCGGGATCGCCGCCGGAACGCCCGCCTGACCCGGAAACGCCCAAGGCCGGGGGCGTCGAGCCCACGACCGTCGTTCCGGGCAGCACAGCGGAGGCGCGCTCGTGACCGCTTCACATGAGGGCGGCGTTCTGGGCGCGCTTGCCGTTTGCAGCGTAAGTGCTGCTATGCAATAGGGATGGCGAGCCAGCGAGATCGGCTTCGATTCCACGGCCCGAGGTCGCACCCGCAGACCGGCCGGACGCAGGACCACGGGATTCCTTAACAGCGCGGGGCAGTTGCAGCCAGCTCTGCACGGACGCTGGACGCACCCCCGGTCGCGCTTGCGAATCCCCGCTCTCTGCCGAGGCCAGCCGGGACAAAGCACACCAGCCTTTTCTCATTTTCTTGCTTGAGGCGAGGGTCCGCTCTTGGCAAAATGTTGGAGTGGTCCAACTTTTGTGGAGCGAAACGACGCGATGAGCGCCACGGCGAAGCTTACGGCCACCCTTGAGGATTACCTGGAGGCCATCTTCCGCTTGGCTGGCGAGAAGGGCGCCGCTCGGGTCCAGGACATCGCCGGTTCGCTCTCGGTGCACAAGTCAAGCGTGACCTCGGCGCTGCGAAGCCTGTCCGAGAAGGACTTGGTGGAGTACGTGCCATACCAGGCCACCACGCTGACGCCCGCCGGGCGAAAGGTAGCCGAACGGATCGCCCGCCGGCACGAGGTACTGCGGCGATTCCTCTCGGAGGTCCTGTCCGTCCAGGCTGACGTGGCCGAAGGGAACGCCTGCCGGATGGAGCACGCCATCGACCCGCAGGTCCTCGACCGGCTGGTGCACTTCATCGAGTTCGTCCAGGGCTGCCCGCGCGCCGGGGCGAAGTGGATTCGCGGCTTCCGGCACTTCTGCGACCACGGCTTTGCCAGGGACCGGTGCGAGCGGTGCATGGAGCTGTGCCTCCGGGAATTCAGGGACACGCCGCAGGCACCGGAACAAGAAGGAGGTGCGCAGGCCATGGTGACGCTGGATCAACTGAGGCCCGGCCAAAAGGGAAAGATCGTGCGGACCGGCAGCGCCGGCGGCGTGACCCGCCGCTTGGCCGAAATGGGCGCGGTTCGCGGCACGGCTGTCGAGGTGATCAAAGTGGCCCCGCTGGGCGACCCGATCGAGATAAAGATCAAGGGCTACAACCTGTCGCTGCGAAAGGCCGAGGCGGCAGTGATTACGGTCGAGCCCGAATAGGAGCGCGGTCGTGCAGGCAGGCACACTGTGGAAGAAGGTGGACGGTAGCGGACTGCGGCGGCCCTCCCCGCGGCGGCCTCTGGGCCTGTCCTCACCCCGGCGGGGTCACGGACGATGGGCAGCCGGGGAGTTTTTTTCGGCGTAAAGTTGGAGTACTCAAACATCTGCTGCATGAGCGCGAAGGAGCACCCTCAAATGGACGCGGATCGCAGCGGGCCTGGCGGCTCGACAAAGCGGATCGTCGTCGCCCTGGCCGGCAACCCCAACTCCGGGAAGACCACGATCTTCAACAACCTCACCGGCGGTCGCCAGCACGTCGGTAACTACCCCGGCGTTACGGTGGAGAAGAAGGAAGGCCGCTTCCGCCACGCTGGCCGCGAGGTCCACGTCGTCGACCTGCCGGGCACCTACAGCCTCACCGCCTACAGCCTGGAGGAGGTCGTCGCACGGAACTTCGTCATCGACGAGCGGCCGGACATGATCGTGGACATCATCGACAGCTCGAACCTGGAGCGGAATCTCTACCTGGCCACCCAGTTCATGGAGCTGGGCGTCCCGTTGATCCTGGCCTTCAACATGAGCGACCTAGCCAAGGCGCGGGGGTACGACATCGACACCGAGGTGCTCTCCAGGCTCCTGGGCGTAGCCATCGTACGGACAGTCGGGCACAAGGGCAGAGGGACCGAGGAGTTGAAGGACGCCATCATCCAGGTGGCGGATTCCGACAAGCGCCCAAGGCCGACCGCCGTTTCCTACGGGCGGGAGATCGACCGCGAGCTAGCCGCCATCGTTGCCCTCATAGACGGGGAGGCTGCGCTGTGCGAGAGGTTCAGGCCCCGCTGGCTGGCGGTGAAGCTCCTGGAAAACGACGAGGAGGTCCGACGCGCCGTGCAGGAACTGGCCGCCGATCCGGCGGCGATCCTCTCGGCCGCCGAGTCCGCCGCCGGCCGGATTCAGCGGGACTTCGGCGACGCCGCGGAGATCGTCATCGCCGACCGGCGCTACGGCTTCATCTCCGGGGCCTGCCAGGAGGCGGTCAGAAGCACCGTCGAGGCCCGCCACACCATGTCCGACCACATCGACAGCGTGGCGACGAACCGGGCGCTCGGGATCCCAATCTTCCTCGGTCTGATGTACGTGGTCTTCAAGCTTACGTTCACGCTGGGCGAGCCGCCCATGGGGTGGATCGAGGAGTTCTTCGGCT
Source organism: uncultured Planctomycetaceae bacterium (assembly GCA_964575155.1). Classification (GTDB taxonomy): domain Bacteria; phylum Planctomycetota; class Phycisphaerae; order SM23-33; family SM23-33; genus CAZNSB01. The sequence continues at coordinate 4,251 of CAZNSB010000102.1, forward strand.
GGCTCGGCGAGGCGGTCGGGTCGCTCTGGCCGGCGGGCTCCGAAAGCGCCCTGAAGTCCCTCCTCGTGGACGGGATCATCGGCGGCGTCGGGGGCGTGCTGGTCTTCTTGCCCAGCATCCTGCTGCTGTTCCTGGCGATCGCGCTGCTGGAGGACTCCGGCTACATGGCCCGGGCCGCCTTCATCATGGACCGGCTGATGCACAAGATCGGCCTGCACGGGCGGAGCTTCATCCCGATGCTGATCGGCTTCGGCTGCACCGTCCCGGCCATCATGGCCACGCGGACGATGGAGTCTCGGCGGGACCGACTGACCACGATACTCGTGCTGCCCCTAATGAGCTGCGGTGCCCGGCTGCCGATCTACGCCCTGTTCATCCCCGCCTTCTTCCCGCAGGCCTGGCGGGCCCCGATCCTCTGGATCATCTACCTCGTCGGGATCGTCCTGGCCATGGTGCTGGCCAAGCTGCTGCGGTCCACCATCTTCAAGGGCGAGACGGTGCCTTTCGTGATGGAGCTGCCGCCCTACCGGATGCCCACGCTGAGGGGCACCCTCATCCACATGTGGGAGCGGGCCTGGGTGTTTCTCCGCAAGGCCGGGACCATCATCGTGGGCATCTCCATCGTGCTCTGGGCGATCACCAGCTATCCGAAGCCGTCGCCGGACCGGCTCGCCGGGCTAGATGAGAACGAGGCCCGCAACGTCGCGCTGTCTCACTCCATAGCGGGGCGGATCGGGCACGGCCTGGAGCCGATCATGCGGCCGGTTGGGTTTGACTGGAAGACCAACACCGCCTTGATCGGGGCCTTCGGCGCCAAGGAGGTCTTCGTCGCCCAACTGGGCATCGTCCACTCCCTCGGGGAGGCGGCGGAGGAGTCCGAGCCGCTCCGCGCCGTCCTCCAGCGCGAGTACACGCCCCTCCAGGCCTTCTGCATCATGCTGTTCTGCCTGATCAGCGTCCCCTGCATGGTCACGGTGGTCACGACATGGAAGGAGAGCGGCTCGTGGAAGTGGCCGGCCCTGCAACTGGCCGGCCTGACCGTCCTGGCGTACGTGGTCACGCTCATCACCTACCAGGCCGGGAGACTGCTGGGGATCGGCGCGGCCTGATGCCGGTCTTCCCGCGAGCCGAAGCGTCGAGGAAGGAGCTTTCCGCATGAAGCGTATCAGGATCGTCTGGGCCGTCGGTGCCGTGCTGAGCATCGGGGGCGTATGCCTTAGCGGGGAGGACGAGCAAGCCCCGCCGAACGAGGCGCCCTCCCTGGGGCAGCGCGACACGCTTACCGACGACTGGTTCGGCTTGGGCAAGCGGCTGTCAGAGGGCGGGCTGACGTTCGGCCTCAGCGCCACGCAAATCTACCAAGCCAACGTCAAGGGCGGCGTCAGCACCCACCGGGGGGCTGGGCGCTGCGCCGGCAGCTACGACCTGGAGGTCGGCTTCGACCTGGAGAAGCTGATGAAGCTCCGGGGCGCCAGCCTGTTCATGCTGGCCGAGGGTAGTTGGTCGGAGGGCATCGATGCTTCGTCGGTGGGCAGCCTCTTCGGTGTGAACGACGACGCGGGTGGAGACCGATCCATCGACGTTACGGAGCTTTGGTACGAGCAGGCGCTCTGGAACGGTAAGGTCAAGCTTCGGCTGGGCAAGATCGACCTGACCGGCGGCTTTGAGTGCCGCGGCTGCCCGGTCGCCTTCGACGGCAACGCCTACGCCAACGACGAAACCGCCCAGTTCCTCAACGGCGCCCTGGTAAACAACCCGACCATACCTTTCCCTGACAACGGCCTCGGGGCCGTTGCCTACGTCGAGCCGCTTGAGGGCTGGTACCTTGCCGGGGGGATCGCCGACGCCCAAGCGGATGCCCGCGAAACCGGCTTCCGAACGGCGTTTCATGGCCCGGACTACTTCTTCGGTATCTTTGAAACCGGCGTGGCGCCGCGCCTTCGCTCTCGGAAGGGACCGTTGCCAGGTGCCTACCGGATCGGCCTCTGGTACGACCCCCAGGCCAAGGACCATCTGGACGGCTCCGGCCGCAAACGGGATGACGTCGGGTTCTACCTGAGTTGCGACCAGATGCTGTGGCGGGAGACGGACCGGCCCGATAACGAACAGGGGGTGGGCGCCTTCGCCCGATTCGGCTTCGCCGACGAGGAGGTCAACGAGGTCAAAGGCTTCTGGAGCCTCGGCTGTCAGTACCGGGGCCTGATCCCCGGCCGGGACAAGGACGTACTGGCGGTCGGCGTCGCCCAGGGAGGCTTGAGCGACGATGCGGCCTTCACCGCGGATCACGAAACGGCGGTAGAACTGTACTACGACGCCGAGATCGCCCCCTGGCTTCGCATGGGCCTGGACCTCCAGTATGTGGCGAATCCCGGCGGCGACAGCGACGTGAAGGATGCCGTGGTCGTGGGCCTCCGCGTGCAGGTGTCGTTCTGAAGCGAATTGCCCTGCCGGGGGATGAAATACCGGCGGGAGGGAATTGACACGTGTCCGGCCGCGGCTATAGTAGAGTTGGTCACCTAGAGGAGCTACTCCCGATGCTGGACCTAGACGCGTGCTCTTGCTCGGGCAGGACCCTGACGAGGCTGGTTCGGCCGGCAGTCATGGCCACCGTCGCCAGAGGGTCGATCCACGGCTACCTGATCGCTCAGCGCTTGGAGCAGATGCCCATGTTCGCCGAGCACCCGCCGGACCACGCCGGCATCTACCGCATGCTCAAGGCGATGGATGAGGAAGGCCTCCTGCTTTCGGCCTGGGACCTGGAGGACAGCGGCCCGGCCAGGAGGCGGTACGAGCTGACGGCCGACGGGAAGCGGTGCCTGCGGAGGTGGCAGCAGACCATCCAGGACTACCACCGAGCCCTGCAGGAACTGCTGGGAGAGGTCCGGCAGTCCGTCGGACGCATGGCAGGCTCGGACGGCCGGGCCGCGAAATGAATTCAAACCAGTGATCAATGCCCCGAGCAGATGACAACCAGACAGGCAGGCCGACTGCGAACGGGAGATTCGCTCGCCTCAAGGGCTTCTTGCGCTTTCTGGCGTGGTGGTTCGGTTTCTTTGCATTGTTGGGGCCATTGTCAACCTGTCCCATATGCGGTCAACCCGGCTGTCCAGGCGGGGCGGCCAGCGCAGGGATCTTCGGCGGCCTCTTGGCTGCTCTGCTTTGGCTCCCGCGGTGGATGGTCCGGCTCTTCAAGAATCTCCGAAATGCAAGCGAGCACGGCTAAGTGTCGGGAACGGTTGGGGCGAGCGGGAAAGGCGGCATGAAACTACCAGCAAGACTTCAAGGCATCCCGCAACCCGCGCGACATCGAGGCGGACACCTCCGGGCATCGCGGGCTGGACATGGCGGCTTGTCGCAGAATGCTCTACGAGGCGGCATTCACTGCCCTTCGACGAGGCGATGGGACGACGGTGCCGCTGACCCTGGACAGCCTCCAGGTGCCCGCCGCGTGAGCACCCGCAAGTCACCGGAGCGATTCATGCACTCGATCGGGCCGAGCATCAAAAGCCAGGCCGTCCGGGGCCGCAAGGAGGGCGCTGCCATTCCTGCGCACAGGCTGATCCTGCTGTGCCTGGCGGTCGTTCTCGGGATTGCCTTTCCGGGATGCAGGGCACGTTCCCGCCCGGCAGACGCCCGCAGCCCCGTGAGACTGACGGTCTACGCGCCGTGGTCCATCGAGAAGCGGCTCCGCAGGGTCTTTGAGAAGTTCCGCCTGGAGCGTTCCGAGATCGTTTTTCAGTTGCAGACGGGAACGCCCGGCAGGCTCGTCAATCGAATGAAGGCGGGAGACAGGCCGGACGTCTACGTTTCGATGGGGCCCGTTGGGATCGACGTGCTCACCGAGATGGGGATCGTGCGCCAAGGCAGCGGCAGGGAAATCCTCCGGCAGCGGATGATCCTGATCCGCTCGGAAGCGATGAAAGACACCGTAGCTCGTATCGAGAACCTCGCCAAGCCGGAGGTCCGCAAGGTCGGCATAGGGCGGCCGAGCTTGTCCGCGGGGACCTTCACCCGCCAGGCGCTCGAGAAGGCCGGCATCCTCGAAGTCGTCGAGCCCAAGGCGCAGGTCTCGCCCCTCAGATCGTACATGAAGGGCCAGGTGGACGCCGCCATCATCCTTGGGGAGTGCTGCTATGACGAGGATCTCGTCCTCGGGCAAGTCGCGCCGCGGCGCGGCGTGCACGTGGTGGGGGCCCTGCCCGAATCGCTGTGCCCCGCGTTTGCGGTGATCGCCGTCGGGATCAAGGGCCCGGCCCCGGCGGGCGCGGCAGATCGATTCATTGACTTCCTGACCGGTCCGGAGGCGCAGTCGGTGCTGCGGCGCCGGGGGCCCGAGGCCTGCCCGATCTGCGACGGGGAGAAGTGCGTCCTGCCGGCTTCGCGCCCGGACCGTGCGCCCTGAGCGTCAGAGAGCCGCCGCGCCCGGTGCGGGGCAAAGTCGCCGGCGGGGCACGGCTACCGGAGTCGCCGTCCGGTCGTCCCCGTCGCAAGCCTGGCGTGAAGGACCCCCTTCTCCCGGTGCATCCGGTCCGCCAGGGCCTTGATGTCGCGCCCCTTCCCGCGAACCATGATCATCTCGGCGCACAGGTGATCGTCCAGGTGAACGTGCGTGGTCGCCAGGACGGTGCCGACGAAGTGATGCTGCTGCTCCACCAGCCGCTCGCTCAGGCCGTGGGCATGATGATCGTAGAGCAGGGATATGGTCCCCAGAAGCGTCTTGTCCGTCTCCCACTCCTGATCCACCAGTCGGCTGCGGATGAGGTCGCGCACGAACTCCGACCGGTTGCGGTAGTCGCTCTCCGCCGCCAGCCTCTCAAGCTGGGTGAACAGCTTCTTCTCGATCGACACCGTGAATCGCACCACGTCGGACATGGCCTTGGGCCTCTCTGTGAGCGCCGCTTCCGCTGCGCGGTCCGCCGACGCGTACAGGATATCACCCGGCGGGCTTTCTGGCCTCCAGGAAAAACAGATCGGGCTCGTCCAACAGCCGAACACCCCCCACCCCCGCCTGGGCGAGCAAGGCCTCCCACGCGCCGCCCCGAGGCAGCCTGTCGCCCCGCACCGCCCCTTCGATGCCCGCGTGGAACGCGTTGACCTGCCCGCTGCCGCGCATGTGCATCACGATCAGGCGGCCTTGGGCCCTCAGCGCGCGGGAGAGGTTGCGCAGGGCCCCGGCCTGATCGCGGAAGTGCGGAAAACAGTGGAAGCAGAAGATGACGTCGTAGCCCCCCCGGCCGAGATCGTCTCGGCAGGCGTCGGCGCATCGGAACTCGGCGTCTATGCCTTTGGCGGCCGCCTGCTTGATCATCTCAGGGGAGAAGTCCACGGCGGTGACCTTCCCGGGAGCGACCTGGCTCAGAAGCCAGGCGGTCGTCTTCCCGGTCCCGCACCCGACCTCCAGGAGGTCCTGCCCGCGCGCCAGGTCGAGCAGGGCGGCGTGCTCCTGGAGATACCGGCTCTGGTCTTCGCCGGACGGCGCCTCGGCGTCCCAGCGCCGGGCCAAGGCGTCGAAGTAGGCGATCCGCGGGTCCCGGCCGGCGGGCTGTGCGGAATTTTCGCTTTTCATACGAGTTTCCTGTTGCGTAATACCGGTCGCTCTGGTAATACTCACTTGCTTACAGTAATACCGGCGGCGTCGGCGGTCAAGCTCATCTGTCGGCGGGCCGGTCTGGATGTCGCCTTAAGCGAACAGGAAAGGAGGAGACAAGGCTCATGCTCGAACGCTCACTGCTCGGCTTTTGTGTCCTGGCGTCGGCGGCCGCGTTGGCGCCCGCCCAGGACTGGCCCACCGTCCCCTTCACCAAGCACAGCACCTATCAGGCGACCGGCACCGACGGAAGCAGCGCCTACGCCGGCGGCTTCCCCATCCGCCTGCTCGGCGTGGCGCTGAACGACACGGAGGACTGGCTGGACCCGACCAGCGACTACGACCCCGGCGTCCACCCCTGGGAAATGGGCGGCGAGGCCGAGTTCTACCTCGGGGCGGTCGACCTGGACGGAACGGCCTGGGACCCCTATCCGGCGAGCGCTTTTGACGACTTCGGCGGCACGGCCTGTTGGATGGGCCAGAACTACGGCAATCACGGCATGCACGAGGACCCGGCCTTCAACTACACCGAGGCCCAGTGGTATGCCGAGCTGGACCGGCTGGGTCTGTGGCGGCCGGGGACGACCCTGGGGGCGGGCCAGCTCGTCCGTGCCGGCGACCTCGTCGAGGTCCGCGCCCGCGGCGGGCTGAACTACAAGGGCAAGATGAACGTCAACGAGCAGCACGACAACGATTCATCCAATGACTTCGAGATCGTCATCCTCCAGAAGGGCTTCGGCCTGCCGGCGCCGACGCCGGTTTCCCTCGGCGACCTCAAGGATGCCGGCGACGCCTTCCTGTTCGACGACACGGCGCCCCCGCGCGAGTCCGGCGGAGAGCTGGTTCAGTCCTCGCTCGTGGAGCTGAGGAACGTCCGGTTCACGGACGTCACCGGCTGGGGCGCGGACGCCGATTTCACCGTGACCGACGACGCCGGGCGGACGCTGAACGTGTACCTGGGGCTGAACGACAGCTTCGGCGCGATGACCGTTCCGGACCCGTCCGAGTACTACGATGTCGTCGGCATCATGGACCAGTCCGATCCTGCGGGCACCGGCGGGTATCAACTGCTGGTGATGAACGGCTCGGACATCAGCCTCGTGCCGGAGCCGGGGGCCATCGGCCTGCTGGGGCTGGGGGGGCTGGCGATGGTGCGGCGGCGAAAGGCACGCTGAGCTCGCCCCGGACGCCCGGGGCCGATCTCGGCGGCAAGACCGGAGAGGCGCACATGCGCGAGCGGGCGCGACAGAGCGCCGGCTTCACCGTGGTGGAGCTGCTGATTGTCGTTGCGATCCTGACGCTGCTGGTCTCGATCCTCCTGCCGTCCCTGGGTCGGGCCAAGACCCTGGCGCGGATCGCCAAGGCGCACGCCGAGCTCCGCGGGATCACCGTCGCGCTGCACATGTACCGGTTCGACAACGAGGGAAAGCTCCCGCCGACGCGGTTCTCGTGCAGCAGCCGGACCGCCTACGAGCTGCCCATCGAGCTGATCGCCTACCTGCCGGGCGGCCGGAAGAACGGGGTGGACATCGTGGAGATGCACGACCCGTTCTGCCCCGGGGAGACCTACAAGTACCGGGCGGTCGGGCCGGCGATCATGAACGAGTCCACCCTTCTCGCCAACGCCGCCAGCCTGTGGGTACCCGACGACTTCCCCACCGGCGACGGGCAGGCCGGCGGGTACCACAACGACCCCGAGACCAGCCCCGTCCGCTACGCGGTCTGGAGCATGGGGCCGGACCCGAACTCGCCGAAGTTCGACATCCCCGGGCACCTGCCGGTCCCGAGGAAGTACTGGCTCGCGGACGCCTCGGACACGGGCGTGATCGTGCACCTTGAGGACGCCGCCGGGCGGATTCACATGAGCCCCTGAGCAGGGACCCACCGCATGCGCCAGACGTGTGTTTTCATGATGGCCGCCGCGCTGGCGGCGACGGGCTGCCGGAAACACGACTCGGGCTCCGCCCCGGCGGTGGCCGCCACGAACTCCTACCTCGAGGCGGCGGTGAAGGATCTGCTCGGTGCGGGCGTGCCGGTGCTGCGGCTGGCCGGGCCGGGAATGTGCCCCGGCCATTTCGACATGCGCCCCAGCCAGGTCAGCCAACTGCGGCGCTGCCGGTTGCTGCTGCGGTTGGACTTCCAGGAATCCCTGGACGCCAGGTTGGCCCACCTGCGCGAGGGGGGCCTGTCCGTCGTGGAGGTCCGCCCGCCGGGCGGGCTGGGCGAGCCGGCGAGCTATCTGGCCTCGTGTCGGCAGGTGGCCGACGCCCTGGTGCAGGCGGGTCTTGCCGCCGGCGGGCCGGCCGACGCGCGCCTGGCCGAGATCACCGACCGGGTGGGGGCGACGGGGTCGCGTTGCCGAGGGAGGGTCCGGGCCGCCCGGCTGGAGGGGACGCCGGTCGTCGCCAGCGTACACCAGGAGGGGTTCTGCGGCTGGCTCGGGCTCGACGTCGTCAGCAGCTTCAAGGCAGCGGACGTCGACTCGCCCCGGCGCTTCAAGCAGGCGGCGACGGCCGGAAGGGACGCCGCCGCCAAGCTGGTCGTCGCCAACCTGCCGGAAGGGACTCGCGCGGCGAGGGCCATCGCCGAGCGCCTCGGCGGGAGGATCGTCGTCTTCGGCAACTTCCCGGACGTCAGCGCCGGCCGGCCGTCGTTCGACGACCTGGTCACGTCGAACGTGGCCCGGCTTCTGGAGGCGGCAGGCCGGTGAGCGGGCACGCGATCCACATCGAGGGCCTCTCCGTACGAGCCGGGAGAACGACCATCCTCTCCGTCCCCCGCC
>CAZNSB010000103.1:0-5976 GCA_964575155.1 uncultured Planctomycetaceae bacterium
AGATGTCCTTGCCGGCCTGGGCGGCTGCGATGCAGATCAGGGCGTGCCAGTGCGGGGGGGTGGCGATGTAGACGACGTCGACGTCCTTGCGCTCGAGGGCGCGGCGGAAGTCGCGGCAGCCTTCGGCCGGCGGGCCGACCTTTCGCAGGGCCCGGTCCAAGTGGCCCTTGTCGACGTCGCAGACGGCCAGGGTCACGGGGGGGGCGCCCTTTACGTTTTTCTTGAGGAAGGCCCCGCCCCGGCTGCCGGTGCCGATCACCGCCCGGGTGATCACCTCGCTGGGCGGGGTCTGCCCCCGCCCCCCCAGCACGTGCCGGGGAATGATGGTGACCGCCGCCGTCGACGCGGCGGCGCCCAGGAACCGCCTTCGGGAGATCCGGTTGCGCTTCATCGCCTCGCCTCCCTCATTTTCTGCCGGGCTTGGACGGCCCGGGCTTGGCCGCCAGCTCGGCGGCCACGGCGTCGAAATACGCGACGCACTTGGCCAGGTTGGACATCAACTCAGGCGTGATGTGCTCGTACTCCATCGAGAAGACGCCCTGGAAGCCCTGCCGGTGCAGCTCGGCGAGCATGCCCTTGAGGTCGCCGGCGCCGGTGCCCCAGGGCACGTCGTGGGCGCGCCCCATCTGGTTGAGGTCCTTGAAGTGCAGGCTGATGATGCGGCCCTGGAGCTTCTTGAGGGTCTCGACGGGCTTCAGGCCCGCCCGCATCCAGTGCCCGGTGTCGGCGCAGGCGCCGATCCGACTGGACCGCCCTTTGCAGGCGGTCAGCACCTTCTCCGGCGGCCAGGAGTGCGGGTGGTTGTGCAGCGCCAGGCGGACGTCGTACTCGGCGGAGAGCTTGTCCAGCAGCTCCGTCGGGTAGGTCTCGGTGACGATGACCTCGATGCCCATCTTCTTCGCGAACTCGAAGACCTTCCGGTGGGCCTTCTCGTCGCGCCCCAGGCCGACCACGCCGTAGCAGACGGCCTTGACGCCGGCGCCGTCGAGCTTCTTCTTGACCTCGGCGATGGCCTTTTCGCTCATGCCGTGGTTGGTCCGGCCTTTGTTGTCCTTGCTGATCCGCTGGCCGGGGTACATCTCGATGTACTTCAGCCCCAGAGCGGCGGTCTTCTCCACCGCCTCGTAGAAGGTGAACCGCCGGAAGGTGTACGCCTGCACGCCCAGCCGCCAGCCGAGCTTCTCGCCCGCCGCCGCCTTGGCGCCGTCGCGCGCGGGACGCGTCCGGGGGGCCGGCTTTGCCTCCCCGCCCGACGGTGTCGCCTGGAGGGCCAGCGCCGCCAGCGCCGGCGCCGCCCAGCCGACGGGCGCCCGGGCCTTTCCGCCCTTCAGCGACTTCTCGATCTTCCTCAGCGCGTCGCCGGCCTGCTTGAGGAGCTTCTTGTCGCGGGTGGTCTGGACGACGTTGCGGAGGGCCTCGGCCCATTTTTTGGGCTCGCCCCTGCCGGCGTATCGCAGGATTCTCCTGGCGGCGGCGACGGCCTCCCTGGCCACGGCCTTCTCGCCCAGCAGCGGGGCGACGGCGTTCATCGCCTCGGGGCTCTTCAGCCCGGCCAGGGCGGCGAGGAGGAGCTTCTTTTCCTCCGGCCGGCCGGCCAGGGCCAGGGCCTGTTTGTACATCTTGAGGACCTTTTGCTCCGGCGGCCGGCCCATGCGGGCCATGTTCACGTACCCGCGGAGGGCGAGGATCTTGTGCTCTTTCTTCGTGGTGGTCTTGGCCAGTTTCAGCAGGTCCGCCGCCGGCGTCGGATCGCGCCAGGTGGACAGCGCCCGCACGGCGGCGTCCTGGACGGCGGGGTCGGCGTCCTTCACCGCCGCCAGAAGGGCCTTGACCGCCCTGGGCCCGCCGATCCGCCCCACCAGCCCGTACAGCCCCGCCCGCGCAGGGCCCTTGGCCTTGCCGGCAGCCGACAGCAGCACGGCTGCGCACCCGTCCTTGTCGGCAATCCGGCTGCACGTGGTCAGGACGGCCTTCTCGGCCGAGGGACGATCGGCGTCGGCGGACTTGACCAGCAGGCCCACCAGCGCCGGCAGCTCCTTTTTTCCGGCCACCAGGGCGAGGGCGTTGACGGCGGCGGCGCGGACACCCGGGTCGGCGTCGCCGGCGGCCTTGAGCAGGACCGCCGCCGCCCCGGCCGCCCGGCGGGCGCCCAGGCTGCGGATCAGCTCCGCCCGGACCTTGGCGTCGGCGGTCGGCAGCTTCTCCAGCATGACCTTGTCCACGTCCTTGCCGCGCAGGAGATCGAGGCTGCGGCGGGCGGCGTCGGCCTCCTTCCCGCCGCCGGCGCCCAGCTTGACCAGAAGCTCCACCACCGAGGCGTCGCCCACCGGCCCGAGGGCCTTGACGGCGGCGATGCGGACGGTCTCGTCCTGGCTCCGGGTCGCCGCGAGCACCGCGCCCATCGCTCCCGCGTCGCCGCGCTCGGCCAGGGCGTCCAGCAGCAGCACCTGCCCTGCCGGCGGGAGAGCTGGAAGCTCCGCGGCGAAGGCCTTGGTGGCGGGCTCACCCGGTATCTCGCGGACGCAGCGGATGGCGGTGGCGCGCATCCGCGCGTCCTTGCCCTTCAGCAGCCCGATCAGCAGCTCGGCGGCCTTCGGGTCCCCGGCGGCCACCAGCCCTCGCAGGGCCGCGGTCCGGACCTCCTCCGGCTCGGCGGGCACATACATCTTCCTGTACATGCCGGCGGCCTCTTTCTTCTTTCCCTGCTGGACCAGCCGGTCGGCGCAGAGCAGCAGGGCGTCGGTCACCACGGGGCGGAGCTTTTTGGAGGCCTTGGGCCTCGCCGCCTGGAGGGCCTTGGCGGCCTCGGGCCCGCCGATCCTGCCGAGGGCGGCGGCGGCCGCCGCCGATACCGCCCCGTCCTTCTCCCCCAGCAGCCGGACGAGCCTGCCGCCGGCCTGGCCGTCGCGGCGGATCCCCACCGAGTTGATCGCCCCCACCAGCAGCTTGCCCTTCAGCCGGTCCAACCCCGACCGAAGCGCCGCGGCCGCGGCGGGGTCGGCCATCTGCTCCAGCGCGTACCGCGCCATGTGAGAAAGCTGCTCGTCGTCCAGCAGCCTCTCCAGCGCCGGCACCGAAGCGCCCGTGCCGATCATCCGGAGTTGCCGGCAGACGAACCGCTTGCAGTCGGGCGTGGCCTTGGCCTCCGGCCCGAGCAGCGCCGCCAGCCGCTGCTCCATCGCCTTCTTGGCCTTGGCGTCCGTGCTTGCCCGGCGGACGGCGTCGGCCACCGCGGACAGCGGCAGGCGGCTGTCGCCGAACTTGTACTTGACCATCTGCTCGAAGGCCTGGTCGAGGTCGTTCTTGGCGTCCGTCGCCGGGGCCTGGGGCGGCGCGGCCTGTAGACGGGGGGCGCCGCAGGCGCCGCACAGCGCCGGCGTGACGATCATTACCAGCCAGGTCCGAAGACGCATCCTGCCGCGGTTGCCGCATCGTGCCGACATGGGGAAGTCTCCTTCTCAAACAGGTCTCAGGGTTTGGCGGCTTTCAGCTCCTTGATGCATATGTCTCTGAACTCCAGGGGGTTTCCATGCTTCTGGAGGGCGACGGGTCCGGCGGCCGGCACGCCGGGCAGTCGGGCCTTGGAGATGACCTCCTTGCCGTTGAGCACGACCGTCAGTCGCTCGCCGACCATCGTGATCACGAAGCGGTTCCACTGCCCGACGGGGTTGTCGGCCTTGAGCTTGGGGGTGCAGGCTTGGCGGACGGCCTCGGGCTGCTTCTTGTCCGTGCGGTAGCCCCAGACCTCCCCCGAGCCCATCTCCCAGGTCCAGATGTTGACCTGGGCCTTGGCCGTGCCGCGGAGGTAGATGCCGCTGTCGCCGTTTTTCGTCAGCAGCCGCCAGTCCACCTTCAGGATGAAGTCCGCGAAGGACCTTTCCGTCCACAGGTGCGGGCCGTGTCCGTCGAACTTCAGCACCCCGTCGGCGACGGCCCAGTGCCTGCGGGCCTTTTCGTCGGCCTTCCAGCCGGTCAGGTCCCTGCCGTTGAACAGCGGCACGAAGCCTTGCTGATCGGCCTGGCCGGGACGGGCGGCCGACTGCACGCCCCCGGCGGGGGACTCGACCTTCGCGGCCCAAAGGATGGCGTTGAGCACCATCCTCCGCAGGGATTCGATCTGCCAGTTCTTGTGATAGTGGCCCCCGGTCAAGCCGAAGGCCCGGCCGCCATCTTCGCGCTGGAAGGCCCAGGCGAGGACCTCGCGCTTGGGCTGCTTCTGGCCGATCTCGGCGGTCAGGATGGGCACGACGCGTTTTGGGTCCTTGCCGAACCAGATTCGGTAATAGAACTCATCCGTTGCGGTGAAGGGCTTGCATCCTTTGCAGATGGGATGATCCGGGGCCGCGGGGACCGCCTGGACCGTGTGCATGGGGTTCCGGGAGTAGCCCTGCTTGTACAGCCCGCCGATCCACTCCAGCAGCTTGGCCTCCCCGCCGCCGACGGCGGCGACCGCGTAGTGGATGCACACCAGGCCCACGCCGCGGCGCATCAGCCGGTCCACCCGCTCGGTGCGGTCCTTGGAGCGGAAGAAGGGGTGACGTTGGAAACCATCGGCCAGCAGGACGATGACGTCCGCGTCGTCGAGGGTGCCGGCGTCTTTCGGCCAGCCGTCGAGGTGGAGTTCCGTCCTGATCTGCTTGACGTTCGCGGCGGCGTCAAGGCAGCGCTTGAGCAGCTTGGCGTCGTCGGGCCAGTCGTGGGCGCCGCGGGCGTGGCTGGCCTTGCCGGCGAGGAAGACGATCTTCTTCGGCGCCTTGGGGGGGGAGGGCTTGCTGGTGGCCTCTTCGGCGTGCCCCTGCGCGTACCACGCGCCCCACGCCAGGAGGAGGCCCGGCAGCATCGTCCACAGCCGTTTCATTTTTCCTTCTCCGGTCAAAGGCTCCACGGCGGCCGGAAGGCGCGGGCGAGCATCCGGTTGGCCTCGTCGTCGTTGAGGAAGCGTTCCCGCCGCGGGTCCCACCGCAGCCTGCGCCCGGTCAGGACGGCGATGTTGGACAGCAGGCAGACGCTGGTGGAGCGGTGCGCGACCTCGGCGGGGGCGACCGTCGGCCGTCGCGTGCGGATGCAGTCCAGGAAGTTCCGGGCCGGGCCCGGGGAGCGGTACAGGCGGACCTCGTTCGGCCCGATGGTCGATCTCAGCAGCGACTTCGGGTGGGCGTCGAACCCGCCCTGATAGTTGACGTACGCCCAGCCGGCGGTGCCCTCAAAGAGGATCCCGTGGCGGCTCTCGTTGTCGCTGGTGTAGATCATCTTCACGCCGTTGGCGTACGTGCATTCCACGTGCCAGGTCAGGACCACGTCGTTGAAGCCGTCGGGGGGGAAGACGCCGCGGCCGGCGATCTCCACCGGCCCGGTGCGGTCGGTGCCGTTGCCCCACTGGGCGATGTCGATGTAGTGGACGGCCCAGGCGGAGATGTACCCGGGGCTGTAATCGGAGCGGTGGTTCCAGGCGCCCAGGTGGCTGGCCTGGCCGACGTAGGGGAGCTTGGGGGCCGGCCCGGTCCACAGCTCGTAGTCGAGCTCCTTGGGCACCGGCCGGGGGCGCGGGTGCCCGCTGGCGGAGCTGGGCGGCGTGCCGACCTTGATGGTGTGCAGCCTGCCGATCCGCCCGTTGCGGGCCAGTTCGCAGGCCAGGCGGAAGTTACCTATGGAGCGCATCTGGGTGCCGTGCTGGAAGACCCGCCCGTACCGCCGCACCGCCTCGGCCAGTGCCCGCCCCTCGGCGAGGGTGATGCCCAGGGGCTTTTCGCAGTACAGGTCCTTGCCGGCCTTGGCCGCGGCGATCGCCTGGTGCACGTGCCAGTGCTCCGGCGTGGAGATCACCACCGCGTCCACGTCCGCGCGGGCGAGCAGCTCTCGAAAGTCGCTGTACGCGGCACACTTGTACCTGCGGCGGCGGCTTTCCCACACGTCGCAGACGGCCACGCGCTCCGCCATGCCGTTGCGGAGGAAGTACCCCATGGTCCCCCGCCCCCG
>CAZNSB010000103.1:5986-10686 GCA_964575155.1 uncultured Planctomycetaceae bacterium
AGGTGATCACGTACGGCCCGGCGGCGGCCGCGGCGGCCTTCAGAAAGTCCCGTCGCGTGATTCCTGGTCGTGCCGGCATCGTCTCCTGTGGTATTGAATGATTCCGCCCCGCGTCCGTACCGTCAGCGGGCGTCTTTTTTCGCCGGGGGTTGGACTTTTTCCTTCTCGGCCGGCCCGCCGCGGCCCGCCGCCCACAGCGTGCTGGCGGCGATGAGCTTCTGGAAGCCGGCCACCTGGTACGCCTGGGGCCAGTGGGCGGGAAGGATCGTCACCACGCGGCCCCTGCCGTAGCTGCGGGTCCAGACCGAGGGGTGCTCCTGCGGTTTGTCCTTCTCCCGCGCCCGGGCCAGCACGCGGCAGTCCGCCGCCAGCGGCTTCGACTCGTACAGCTCGCTGCGGACCTCGAACGACTCGTCGAGCCCTTTGGCGATCGGGTGGGTCCTGTCCACCATCCTTACCACCAGGGTGACGTTCGAGCTGCCGTGCCTCGTGAAGGTCGTGCCGTACAGCTTGCGGTATTCTTCCCACCTGGCGAAGGAATAGTACGAGGCGTGCAGGGCCACGACCCCGATCCCGCCGCGGACCAGCTCCAGCAGCCTGGCCTTCTGCCGGTCGGTCAGCACGCCCTTGGCGGCCTTGTGGCAGTGGTTCATCAGGATCACGTCAAGGGCCTTCGCCTGCGGCGAATCCAGGAAGCTCCCGTCGCGGACCACCTTGATCTGGATGGGGATCCGCTTGGGCAGGGCCTCGGTGAGGGCCCTGGCGATGCCTTCGAAGTCGTGGGCGAAGCCGCCGATCCACAGCACGGCCTTCAGCTTCGGCCCCGGTGGCCTTCCGGTCGCCTTGCCGGCGGGCTGCCGGCCGGCGGTCCAGCGGATGGCGTTGGCCACCAGCCGGCGGTAGTTGGCGTCGGCGTAGATGCTGGTTCCGTGGCCCATCTGGACGTATACGGTTCGGGCCTTTCGGAAGGTCTTGGCCCAGGCGAGGGCCTTGTCGCTGGAGGGGTGGTCGGTGGTCAGGAGCACGGTGGCGTCGGGGTCCACCCAGTAGCGGCAGTAGGTCTCGTCGGTGACCTGGAAGTCCTTCAGCCCGGCGGTGACGGGGTGGGTCTTCTCGGCGACCTTGATCTGGAAGGTCACCCCGTGCTTGTACCCGCCGGCGGGGTGCTTGACGCCCTCGGCCACGGTGGGCCTGGTGAACCACTTCCCGCCGATGATCTTGCGGAACTCCGGCCAGTCGCCCCAGGCGGCCAGGCTGTGGTGCAGGGCGACCACGCCCACGCCGCGGTCCAGCAGCTTCAGGAAGTTCCGGCGGCGCTTCGGGGAGATCCTCCGCGTCATGTTGAACAGCACGATCACGTCGTACTTCCACTCGCTGACGTCCTCGAACAGCTCGCTGTGGTCTTTCTGCGGGGCGTGGACGACGGCGACGTCGTCGAGGCCCTCGAACAGCGCCAGGAACTTCTTCCTGTCGAACCCGTGCCCGCCGGTGACGAGGACGGCCTTGATCTTCCCGCCCGCCCCGGGCCGGGTTGCGGGCCGGTGCTCGGCGGGAAGCACGTCCCCCGCCGTCAGCCACACCGCGACAAGGCCCGCCAGCAACGTCACGCCGCGGCAAACGCTCATGGTCGTATCCCTAATCGGCGATCGGGAGTTCGCAGTGCGCAATGCTACAGTCTCCACGGCGGGCGCATGCCTCGCCCCAGCATCCGGTCGGCCTCGTCGTCCCCGACGAATCGCTCCTTCTGCGGGTCCCACCGCAGCCTGCGCCCTAGCCGAATGGCAATGTCCCCCAGCAGGCACACGCTCGTCGAGCGGTGGGCCACCTCGGCGGGGGCCACCGTCTGCCCGCGCGTTCGGACGGCCCGAAGGAAGTCCCGGGCGTGCCCGCCGGAGCGGTGCAGGTGGACTTCGCCGGGCCCGATGGTGGAGCGCAGGACCGACTTGGGATCGGCGTCGAGCCCGCCGCCGTGGCTGACGAAGACCCACCCGTCGGAGCCCTCGAAGCGGATGCCGTGGGCGTTCTCGTTCGTGCTCGTGTAGATCATCCGAACGCCGTTGGCGTAGGTGTATTCAACGTGCCAGCTCACTGCGGTGTCGTTGAACCCGTCCGTTGGGAAGACCCCCCGGCCGTGGATCTCGATCGGCCCGCTCCGCTGCGAGCCGTTGCCCCACTGGGCAATGTCCACGTCGTGGATGCCGTGGCCGGAGATCCATCCCGGGCTGTACTCCGAACGAAAGCCCCAGGCGTGGCAACTGCTGCACTGCCCGACGTAAGGGAGCATCGGCGCCGGCCCGGTCCACATGTCGAAGTTCAGCTCCTTCGGCACCGGCCGGGGCCGCCGCAGCCCCCCGCCCCCGCCGCCCTGCCCGCCGACCCGGATGGTGTGCAGCCTGCCGATCCGCCCGTTGCGGACCAGCTCGCAGGCGAACCGGAACCCGCCCCCCGAGCGCAACTGCGTGCCGTGCTGGAACACGCGCCCGTATCGGCGAAAGGCGTCGCTGAGCGCCCGCCCCTCGGCGATCGTCAGCATGAGCGGCTTTTCGCAGTAGACGTCCTTGCCCGCCTTGGCCGCGGCGATGGAGTGCAGCACGTGCCAGTGTTCCGTGCTGGCGACGACGACGGCGTCGATGTCCTGGCGGGCCAGAAGCTCGCGAAAGTCGTCGTATGCCGCACACTTGACTCCGGCGCGTGCGCGGGCGGCCTGGCGCCGGGTCGACCAGGCGTCGCTGACGGCGACGCACTCGGACTGGCTTCCGAGGAAGTGGCCCATGATGCCCCGGCCGCGGCCGCCGAGGCCGATGAACCCCACCCCGATCCGCTCGCTGGCGGGCAGCTTCCGGCGGTCGCCCAGGGCCGAGGAGGTAATCACGTACGGCGCCGTTGCGGCCGCCGTCTTCAGGAACTGCCGGCGTGTGATGTGTCTTGGCGTCTGCATGTCTTGCCCGTCGTTGATTAGACCCTCCACGGAGGCCTCATGGCCTTGGAGAGCATCTTGTTGGCCGCCTCGTCGTTGGTGAAGCGTTCGGCGGCGGGGTCCCACTTGAGTTTCCCCCCTCGCAGGCAGGCGATGCCGGCCAGGTGGCACAGCCCGGTGGAGCGGTGCGCCACCTCGATGGGCGCCGCCGTCCGCCCGCGGGTGCGGACGGCGTGCAGGAAGTCCCGCGCGTGCCCGCCCGAGCGGTGCAGGCGAATCTCGTTGGGCCCGATGGCCGACTTCAGCAGGCCCTTGGGTTCGGCCGAGAGCCCCCCCCGGCTGACGTGCACCCACCCGGCGGTCCCCTCGAAGCGGATGCCCTGGCGGTTCGGGCCGCCGCTGTGCGTGTAGCTCATCTTCACCCCGTTGGCGTAGGTGCACTCGACGTTCCATTGCAGGACCACGTCGTTGAACCCGTCCCTGGCGAAGACCCCGGTTCCCTCGATCTCGACCGGGCCGGTCTCGTCCGTCCCGTTGCCCCACTGGGCGATGTCCACGTGATGGACGCCCCACCCGGAGATCCATCCGGGGCTGTAGTCGGAGCGGTGCCCCCAACTGTAGCAACTGTTGCACTGGCCGACGTAGGGCAGCAGCCGGGCCTGCCCGGACCACATGTCGTAGTCGAGCTCCTTGGGCACGGGCCTGGGCTGGAGGTTGCCGCAGCCGCTGCTGGCCGGGGCGCCGACCTTGATGGTGTGCAGCCTGCCGATCCGCCCGTTGCGGACCAGCTCGCAGGCGAAGCGGAAGTGCCCGCTGGAGCGCTGCTGCGTGCCGTACTGGAAGATCCGCCCGTATCGCTTCATGGTCTCCGCGAGCACCCGGCCCTCCACGTAGGTCAGCCCGAGGGGCTTCTCGCAGAAGACGTCCTTGCCGGCGCGGGCGGCGGCGACCGCGTGCAGGACGTGCCAGTGCTCCGTCGAGGCGATGACCACCGCGTCGATGTCGTCGCGGGCCAGAAGCTCGCGGTAGTCGTTGTACGCCTTGGCGCCCTTCCCGCAGCGCGCGGCGGCGCGCTCGCGGCGGCCCCGCCAGACGTCGCAGGCGGCCAGGCCGACGGCGTCCCCGCGGAGGAACCCACCCATGATGCCCCTTCCCCGCCCCCCGACGCCGATGAACCCCAGCGCGATCCGCTCGCTGGCCGGCGGCTGGCCGGCTCCGCCCAGGGCCGAGGAGGTGATCACGTACGGGGCCGCGGCCGCCGCCGTCTTCAGGAAGTCCCGGCGCGTCACGCCCCGCGGTGCCGTCATCTTTCCCGCTCCCATCAGTTTGGGCCCTTCTTCGCGGGCTTCTGGGTGGGTGTGTCGTCGGCCTGAAGGTCGCCCAGGGCGTACTGGATGCCCGCCAGCCAGTGCCGAAGGATCTTCGCGTCCGTGAAGATGTGGTCGTAGTGCCCGAACGCGCAGTAGAACACCCGCCCCTTCCCGTGACGCCTGACCCAACTGAGGGCGTAGTCCTTGTCCGGGCGCTTGCCCTTGTCGGGGGTCTTGCTCATGTCCAGGCTCAGCAGCACCCGCTGTCTCGCCCGCGAGTAGGGGGCCTTGAACTGGTAGATCTCGTCGGTGATCTCGAAGCCCTTTCCCTCGAAGGCGGCGTTGATGGGATGGTCCGGCTCGTCGATCTTGACGGCGACCTTCTCGTTCCACGGGTGGCTGACGAACCGCGCGCCCACCATCTCGCCGAACTCCGGCCACTTGTGGTAGCACCACATCCCGCAGTGGATCGC
>CAZNSB010000103.1:10696-12527 GCA_964575155.1 uncultured Planctomycetaceae bacterium
GAACCCGCCCCCGTTGGCGATGTAGTCCCGGAAGCTCTTCCGCAGGGCCTCGTCGCGGGCCCTGGCCGCGGTCTTTTCCCCGGGCGGGAGCTTCTTGAAGTCCGCCGGCAGGAACACGTCCCCGCTGCAATTGTTGAAGCAGATCGCGTCGAAGGCCTTGATCTTCTCGGGCTCGAAGTTGGCGAGGTCGTCGCTGACGACGGCCTCGTAGGCGCCGGTCTTGCTGCCGAGGATCTCGAAGGCCTTCGCGCCCAGCGGGACCGTGCGGTGCCGGTACAGCCGGCAGACGCTGAAGACCAGCAGCTTGCGAGGCTTCGCGGGTTTGACCGCCGGGCGGTCGGGCGCGGCCCGGGTGATCCTGGTGACGGCGTCTTCGGAGACGGTCCTTCCCGCCGCCAGGAAGCACGCCCCGGCCAGGACCAGCGCCGCGGCGGCGGCGTTCCTTCTCATCGGCTCTCTCCTACAGGTGCCACGGCGGGCGCATCGGGCGGGCGAGCATCCGGTTGGCCTCGGCGTCGCCGACGAAGCGCTCCTCCTTCGGGTCCCATTTCAGCTTCCGCCCCAGCAGCATGGAGATGTTGGCCAGGTGGCAGAGGCTGACCGTCCGGTGCCCGACCTCGGCGGGTGCGACGGTCCGCCCTCGCGTCCTGATCGCCCGCAGCCAGTCCGCCCGGTGCCCGCCGCTGCGGTACAGGTGGGTCTCGTTGGGGCCGATGCGCGAGGTCAGCACGGAGGCGGGCTCGGCCTGTAGCTGCCCGCCGTGGATGTTAACGAAGATCCATCCCTCGGTGCCCTCGAACCGGATGCCGCGCGGCGGCGTGCTGGCGATGACCAACTTGACCCCGCTGGCGTACTCGCCCTCGACGTGGAAGCCCGTCGCCGTGTTCCACAGCCCGTCGGCGGGGAAATCGCCTTTCCCGCCGATGGCCACCGGGCCGGAGCGCTCCATGCCCGCGCCCCACTGGCCGATGTCGTTGACGTGGGCGCCGCGGTCGGTCAGCTCCCCGTCGGAGTAGTCCAGGATCCAGCGGAAGTTGAAGTGGCACCGCCTGGCCGTGTAGGGCTCGGCCGGCGCCGGGCCGAGCCACGTATCGTAGTCGAACCCCTTCGGCACGGGCATGGCCGGCTGCGGGCCGCAGCGCCGGTTGTCGGTGGGCAGGTTCATGCGGACGGTGTGCAGCCGACCGATCCGCCCGTTGCGGACCAGCTCGCAGGCGTACCGGCAGCGCCCGTTGGACCGCTCCTGGCTTCCGGTCTGGAAGACGGCGCCGTAGCGTTTGACGGCCTGGCAGACGGCCCGGCCTTCGGCGATGGTGGTGGCGAAGGGTTTCTCGCAGTAGATGTCCTTTCCGGCCTGGGCGGCGGCGATCGAGATCAGTGCGTGCCAGTGGTCCGGGGTGGCGATCAGGACGGCGTCGATGTCGTCGCGGGCGAGAAGCTCGCGGAAGTCGCCGTAGGCGGCGCAGCCCTTGCGGCGGGAGTCCACGGCGGCCTTGGCGCGGTCGCGGTGGCGGGCGTCCACGTCGCACACGGCCAGCACCTCGATCTCCGGGTGCCGCACGCTCGCCCGCAGGTGCCCGCCGCCCTGCCCGCCCACGCCGATGAAGCCCATGGCGATCCGGTTGCTCGCCGCCGGCCGCCCGGACCCGCCCAGGGCCGGGGAGGTGATCACGTAAGGCGCCGCCGCGGCGGCCGCGGCGGCCTTCAGGAAATCGCGGCGCCGGATGCCTCCCCGTCCGACCGCTTTGCCCTCTTGCCTCATGTCTTGTGCCTCGTGCCTAATACTGCAACGCTACGAAGGCTTCCATTGACACATGCGCAGGTCCTTCAG
>CAZNSB010000104.1:0-12519 GCA_964575155.1 uncultured Planctomycetaceae bacterium
GACCTGTAACCCATGTGTCTTCAACATGTGTTACCTATGTCTGTGCCCTGAACACGAGCAAACCGTGCCACCCTGCATTTGAACTGGGACAGACCACGAGGTCCGCCCGGTGCCATGCTTACGCGGCTGTTCGCGTAAGCATGCCTATAAACAACGTAGGCATGCCAGCCCCCAAGGCCCGGCGGATGCTGGCATCGGCCGCGTTCACCCGGATCTACGACCGCTGGGACATTCGCGTGCCCGCCGAGGGCGGCGCGCCACACGCCCTCGCCGTTCGCCTGATCCGGTCCTCCCGCCTGACCAAGCTCCTGGCCGACGTCTGCGTCCCCAACTGCTCCTACGCCGCGGTGAAGTGAAATACCGGCTTCCGGTCACTTGACGTGCGCCGTGCCACACAACGGGGCGGGCGTTTCACGGTCGATCCCAGTTCCTGACCTCACCCCGGAGATAAGCCATCCTGGCGTCGCGGTCTTGGCCCTCGTACACCACATACAGCCGGAAGCTCTGGAACACATAGGACGCACATTGAGAGATCAGGCTGTGTGGTATTTCAACGAGGGCCTTCGGCTCCCGCTCGCCCTGGACGAACACCTTGATAAGCTCTTCTTCCTCTTCCGGCCGCAGCGATCTGGCCTCTTCGGCGGTCAGCAGCCGGCCCCGGGGCTCCAGCTCCAGCGGAAGAGTCTCACACAACAGGAACTGCCCCGGGGGTATGCCCGAGTTCTCGGACAAGTCACCAAGGTGGTGTCTGCAATTCTGTTTGAAGGCGCTGCCCGCATGATGAGGCTCTCGCTTGTGCCTCAGAACCAGTACCTCCTTCAGGAGCTTCGGCGGGCGACGGTCTCGGACGGCTCTCGCCAAAGTACCGCAGACGGGATCGTCGTCCAAGGCTACCTCCTGGATGATCCCGTCCACGAAGGCGTCCGTGAAAGCCCCAAACCTGGACGACGTCACGAGTGCCCTCACCTTCTCGCCGTCGACAGGAATTTCGTACTCCCCCTTGTCGCGCAACCGCCGCAGCAATTGGCGACAGCACTCCTCCAGACCGTAGGTCGTCTTGTGGTAATACACCGTTCGGTACATGAAGAAACGAGCCAGCAGGAAGTGCTCCGCGGCAGGAAGGGCTTTCGGTGAGACGCCGAGCATTCCGGTCGGGCTGATCGCCAGATGGTTCAGCAGGTAATTGATGTCTACCTCGCCGTACGGCACGCCCGTAGCCCGCGCGTCCCTGACAAGGAAGTCCAGTCGATCCATGTCCAGACTACTGTGTACCAGCTTGCTCAGTTGTGGATTGCCCGCCAGAATGTCAGACACAGCTCTCGCGCGCTTCTTGTCGCCCAGGACCCTAACCAGATCGGGCTGTCTGGTGACGATCAGGGCGCCGAGCGCTTCGTGGTTCGGGTATGGGGGCCGACTCGCGTCGAGATCCCTCTTCCCCTGAGCCGCTCTTGAGATCTGCTCCTCGGTCAGACGGGTCTTGTCAAGCTTCTCCATCAGGTGTGAGTATGGATAGTGCCCCACGTCGTGCAGCAAGGCCGCAAGTCGCAGATTTTCCCGCTCCCTCTTCGACAGGCGGACGCCCTGAGAGTTGGCAACGTCGAGGACTCGAGCCATCACGGCCAGAACGCCCAAGCTGTGGGCGAATCGCGTGTGAGTGGCGTTCGGATATACGGACTCGCCCATGGCGAGTTGCTTCAATCGCCTCAGCCGCTGAAACGAAGCCGTGTCGACTACGGCCCATTCCCGCGCCGTGAGGTGAACGTCCCCGTGTATGGCATCGACCACAAGCTTGTCAGGAACGACGTCGGGCGAGGAGGCCATGGTCTTCGAGCTCCCCCAGGACAGCGTGTACCTCGGGCTCTGTGCAGTCCTTGCCGAAGCGCCGCAATGCGTCCATGATCGGCCCCACGGCCCTGCCGGACACCTGGTGCCTGTCAATCAGGAAATGGACGGAAGCCAGCAACTCGGCGCGCCTCGCAAGCTCCGAGCTATCCGGCCCTGAGAACAGCTCCGCAATGCGTCCCAATCGTTCCTGTGACTTCTCGTCGAGCTCCCAGGCCTCAGAGTCGTCAGTCCCTTCCTGTATCTCAGCCGCGACCGCAAAGGCGTCCCGGGCCAGACCGGGGCAATACGGCCCTCGCAGGTACCAGCGGAAAAAGTAGCCCAAGTCCACGCCGCTGGCCTGCGCCAGATAGACGGCCTTCTGAAGGACGAGCCGCTCCTCGAAGGTATCGATCCGAACCTGGAGCCCCAGTCCCTCAACCATCAGCTTCATGCCGATCTGCCGCCGGTCCATGGCCACCTCCGCCAAGCGTTAGGCTTCTGATAGGTATCCTATCTTAGTCTTCTCGAACCGTCAAGTGCAGAAATCGAATATTTTGCGTACTCCATCCTCTGGCCACCGGGCCAGCCGCGCGGCTGGCCGGTTCGCAGGACCGCGACCCGACGGAAGACCTGCTTGGGCAGCGGCGGGGCCGGCGACGCCTACGCCCCCGGCCGGAGGGCCGGGATATATTCCAGCGGGATCGCCACGCGGACGGTCTTGACGGGGCAGCAGTGCTCCCCGAAGAGGGTCTCGCCGGCGAGGCCGAGGAGCTTCATGGCGTTGAACTCGTCCAGGATGCCCGCGTCTTCGATGATCTTCATCATGGTCACGGCGGCGTCGCGGACGGCGTCCTCGATCTTGTCGGCGGCGCCGATGACCATCAGCCTGTCGTTGCGGACGAGGTAGACGCGGTCGGTGAGGGGGCGGGGCTCGACGCCGACGCGCATGGTCACGGCGGCGGCGCACTCGAGCCCCTGCCCGCCGATCTCCCCGTCGCCCATGACGGCGTGGACGTCGCCGAGGACGAAGCGTCCGCCGGGCTGGAAGACGGGCAGGAACACGGTCGCGCCGCGGGCGACGTCGTTGGTGTCCATGTTCCCGCCGAAGCACCCGGCGGCCAGGGTGTTCCAGGAGCCCGAGGCCGGCGCGACGCCCAGGACGCCGATCATCGGGGCGACGGGCACCTCGATGCCGTGGAAGTCGGCCTTGCCCTCGCGGATCTCCACCGCCTGCATCCCGCCCTCCCAGCCGGCGGAGACGTAGCCCGGCGAGACGGGCTCGATGTGGATGATCTCGAGCTTCAGGGCCTGCCCCGGCTGGGCGCCGGCGACGGCGATGGGCCCGGTGGCGGGATTGGCGGCCGAGGCGCGCACGGGCCCGGGGCCGACGAGCCGGTCGCACGCGCTGCGGCAGTGGACCCGCACCGTCGATCCCGGCTTCACCTCCACCGCCGCGGGCGTGTCAGCCGACAAGTCGCACACGAACGCGCCGCTGGTGATCTCGATGGGGGCCATTTCGCCCCTCGTCATGGAATCGGTGAAATCCGTGTGATCGGTGGACTACTTCGCCTTCGCCTTGGCCGCGAGGATGGCGGCGGCGAGCTTGTGTCGGGCGGCCTCCCATTCGTCGGGGTCGTGCGACCAGTCGCCGAAGGTGCCGATCTTGCTGCGGTCCTTGCCCGCGGCGCCGAGGGCGTTGTGAACGATGGTGCTCACGATGGCGTCGGCCTTCTCGCCGGCCCCGAGGTTCTTCAGCAGGACCATGTACTCGTAGTCGGTGTTGCCGCGGCGGTAGGCCTTGAGGCGGATGGAGGGAAACAGCTCGTCG
This sequence comes from uncultured Planctomycetaceae bacterium, assembly GCA_964575155.1. Taxonomy (GTDB): domain Bacteria; phylum Planctomycetota; class Phycisphaerae; order SM23-33; family SM23-33; genus CAZNSB01. The sequence continues at coordinate 3,653 of CAZNSB010000104.1, forward strand.
ACGCCGAAGACCTTTCCGGGGAAGATCATCACGCCGTTGTGGTTCGGGCGCCAGTGCTGCCGCGAGCCGGCGTTGTTGGGCCAGAGGAAGATGTTCTCGCTGCTCCACCGCCCGGAGCACCAGTTGTGCCAGCAGTCCACGCGGTACTTCCACCCGATCCACGCCCAGGTCCGCAGCCCGATGGCCTCGTTGTCGAGACCCTCGGCGCCGATCCAGGGCTCGGCGCCCTGGTAGAACCACGCCTCCTCCCCGAGCCCTTGGCGGGTCTGGAGGGCCTTGACGTCGTAGAAGCACCCGGAGATGTTCCAGATGTCGATGTGGTCCTTGAAGCGGTCGATCATGCCCGCCGCGTCATGGAAGGCGGTGTAGAAGTCGTGCCGCATCTTGATCCGCTTGCTGGAGCGGTGCACGACCTCGGCCAGGGCGATGATCTGGCGGTACTTGCCCTCCGTGCTGGGCTCGTCGAGGCCCTGGAAGAAGACGTACATCAGGGGGTTCCACTTCTTCTCGGCGAAGTGCCGGTCGTAGGCCTTCAGCACCTTCTCCAGCCGGCCGTAGTACACCTTCGGGTCCTTGCTGCCCCCCCGGCCGGGCCAGTAGGTGTCCACGGGGACGTTCCAGTGCCGGATGGGGATGCGGTCGGGGTAGGCCGATCCGTCGAGGTACGGGCCGTGGCGCTTGTCGTAGTCGGTCCAGTCGACCTTGATGTCGAGGCCCTTGCCGGTGACCTTTGGGAAGACGTCGTAGGCGTAGGGGATGAACCGGTGGGCCCGGGCCATGAGGTAGAACTGGCGCTCGAGCTTCATCGCCAGCTCGCTGTCGGCGCGGACCCGCCAGGTGCCGGGGATGGTTCCGCGGTAGAAGGGGGCCTCGGCCCGGGCGTTGAGCTTGTCGGGTAAACGGAAGTCCCAGACGGACAGCTCGACCTTGGCGGCGGCGGGCTTTGCCCGGTCGGCCTTGACGGTGACGGTGCCTCGGTAGACGCCGGCGGGGAGCTTCTTGGGGGTCTTGAGGTCGACCCAGACGGCCTGGTTTCGCCCGCGGGGCACGGCGAAGGCGCCGCCCCAGTAGCGGACGCCGAAGGGGATCAGGGCGTCGCCGTAGAGCCCCGTGCCGCAGCTCGGCAGCCCCATGGCGTTGAAGCCCTTAAAGCCCCCGATGTGGTCGAAGCTCCGCGAGGGCTCGGTCACCTCGGTGTACCAGACGCGGAAGAGCTGAAACGCCCGGCGGGAGATCTTCGCCCCGCCGGGCCCGGCCAGGTCCGAGAAGCTCACGCTGACGTATCGCAGGTCCTCGCCGTCGGCCTCGACAATGAGCTGGAAGCCCAGCCACTCGTTCCGCGCCGCCGCCAGGCGGATGGCCGCGCCCGCCGCCGACCAGACGGAGTTGGCCTTGCGCCAGTCGCGCCCGCGGACGTGGGGGTTCATGGCCTTTCCGCTGATCGGGTCGATCCGCAGCTCGCCGCAGACGGCCCAGAGCTTGATCGCCGGCGCCTGCCGGGCCGTCCACTCCGGCTCGCCGGGCTTTTGGGGGATCGTCATCTGGGCGGCGGCCTGCTCAGCCGCCGCGCAGTGGGCAGAGACCAGACAGGCAGCAGCCATCGAAAGCCAACGCCGGCCCTGAGCGTTCCGCATCGTCACGGGGTTGTCTCCCACATGCCCCTCCGCCGCCTCGGCGTCTGGGGCATCTTTGCCGACCACGATACGCGCTCGCCGGGCGCATTTCACGCGGTTTTCGCGCGCCGCATCGGCGGGCAGAGCGAGAAGCCGCCGCCACGACGGCATGATGACGCCGGGGGCGGCGGGTCAGCCACCGACGCCATCCGGACAACGGTGATCGTGCTGGTGGTGAACGGGGAGCCCGTCGCCCGACCGACCGGCCCGGATGCGCGACACCTCGGCCTTGATCACGCGGATCGCCTGCTGCCGCTCCGAAAGCGGGGCCTCCGGGCGGTAGAGGAAGCGGACGCCCAGCAAGCTGTGCAAGGCGGCCATGGCCGAGCGGCGGACCCGGACATCGTCGTCGCGCTCCAGCGCCACGACCAGCGCGTCGGCGGCGGCCCTGTCGCGCTTGCCGGACAGCCCTCGGGCGGCGCCGGCGCGGGCGGCGGGGTCCTTGTCGGCCGCGAGCATCTGGGCGAGCGTGTCGGTGGGCGTGTTCTGGTATTTTCCCAGCGCCGCCGCCGCCGCCCCGCGAACGTCGCCGCTGGGCGAGCCGCGGCAGACGTCGCCGAGGAGCCGGCAGCTTTCTTCATCCGGCACGGCGGCGAGGGCGCGGACGGCCGCCAGGGCGACCCGGATTTCCTTGTCCTTGGTGAGTCGGTGGAGGGTCTGGCGGGCGAGGTCGGTGCTCTCGCCCCGGAACAGCTCAATGGCCCGGAGACGATCGGCGAGCCGGTCGGACCTGGCCAGACCTGCCGCCCTGCGCTCGCATCCGAACCCGTACGCCAGCCACCCCGCCAGCGCCAACAGGGCCGCGACACACAATACAACTGCGATCTGATGCCTGGGATTCACACACAACCCGCCGGTCTCTATGATCCCCAGCGGCCGGCGCTGCGATCACGTTCCCACTCGAGCTCCTCGCGGGCCGCGCTGCGGACGGAGCCGTCCACGTGGATGACGTTGGCCTTGCCCAGGTGCCGCAGGGCCGGCTCGAGGAACTGATCGAAATCGTCCACCTGCCCGCCCGTCTCGAGCACCTTCGCGATGCTCTTTTCGTAGTCCAGCAGCATGATCTGGTCGGGGCGCTTCGGACGTGACGGAACCGCGGCGTTCATCGCGTAGCTGCCTGAGCCGGCGACGGACAGGTAGGCCTTGCCGGGCTTGCCGGGGGGATTGCCCGGGTCATCAACGGTGCCCTTCATCTTGATCACGAAGTCGTCCGTTTCCCAATCGGCGTACCCGTCCGCGTCGCCGTCGTAGCAAACGTAGTGGTGGCTGCCGCATCCGCCGGTGGCCTCTTCGTGCGAGAGGTGGTCGGGGACCTCGATTTCGACGGGATCGCCCAGCCTGATGAAGCACATGCCGCAGGCGTAGGCCCCGGCGTAGTAGCCGACTTCGTACAGCGCATCGGAATGCTTCCGGAACCGCATCTGCCCGTCCTGAACCGTGCCGGCCAGGAGGTCCGGCAGATAGCAGAAGGTTCTGCCGTTCTGGACGAAGTACATCCCGTCGAGGTCTTCGATGCCGGGTTCGTGATAACGGTCCTTGGGGCAGAACTGCGTGTCCCCGGCCCCGCGCTCGCGGACGAAGCTCTGCCAGAAGGGAACGGGGGGCAGGGCAAGGGACGTGCCTGAATCAGAGTCCTGGAGCAGGCTCCAGAGCTGCCGGAGGTTCGACCGACACTGGGCGGAATAGGCGTACTCGCGCGCCCTGTTCACGGATGGGACCAGGATTGCCACCAGCAGGGCGAGAAGGGTCACGACGACCAGCAGCTCGACCAACGTGAATGCCGGCCGGCATTGTCGGCAAAGGGCACCAGGCGAAAGCCCACCCAGACCTCGTCCGCATACTTGCCGGAGTCTCATGTGTGCAGTCTCCCGACCCTCTTGCTGCCGTTGCCCTTCCGATACAGACTATTCCACGGGGCGGGGGCCTGTCAAGTGTAAATGATGCCAACTCCGTGTCGGGTGGGATTGGCCGGTCCCGGCCGGTGTTTCGGGGCGGGCAGGCAAGCCGCTGCGGGAAGGGCTCCGTCCCCGGCGTCGCCGTCTACTCCCGGGCGGCGGGCCACTTCCTGATCACGATCCGGTTCCTGGCCTTGGTGACGGCGATCTGCCGCAGTGTCACAAGCCCCCACTTGTCGGCCTCGGCCGTTCCGGAGCCGACGACCTTACTGTCTTTCAAGGTCGTATTCGTCCACTTCAGCCTCTCGCCGGGCTTGGGGTGGAAGGCCTTTCGACGGCGCGGCGTCAGGTCCACGGTGCACCGGTCGGCGGGGGCGGCCTCGATGAGATAGACCGTCATCTCCCAGCGGTCGGGGGAGTCCACGACGGTGTCGTACTCCCAAAGCAGGTAGCCGTTGATCTGTCCCCAGGGCTCGCCGGCATCCGCGTCGCCCGTGCCGGGGCGGTTGTCCAGCGAGCAGTTGGAAAAGGCCGGAACCGACTTGTCCCACCGCATCTGGCGCATCACGTTTCGCCATTCGCGCTCGTGCCCGCAGGCCCAGACGGCGGCGAAAGGCTGGCGGGCGTCGCGCAGGGCCGCCAGGCCGCGGGGGACGTCCTGCCAGCCCTGCTCGGCCCCGTCGCCGCCGTCCCTGCCGCAGATGTGCGAGCAGGAAAAGAACGGGATGTCCCGCCGGGGATACTGCCGCACGTACCATTCGAGGCTGAACACGTCCCATGCCCTGTGCCCGTCAACGGTCCTGGCCGTCTCCGCCGGGCCGAGGTCGCGCTCCAGGAAGATGCTGTCGGGGTTCCACCGGTTGTCGAGGTGCAGCTCCCAGGTGGTGAAGACGCCCCGGTCGAGGTAGCCGGGAATGGCCAGCCCGAACAGCTCCGGGTGGCGCAGGGCGAAGTAGCCCGTGTTGAAGCTGGAGACCCGCGCGGGGTCGGCCTTGAACTCGTCGCGGGCCCAGCGGGTGATCGAGGCGAGGTATCGCTCGATGAAGTAGTCCACCCTGCACTTGCTGACGGCCCGCAGCGTGCCGAGGCCTTCGTTGTATCCCAGGCTGTTGCGGTTGGTTCCCTCCCGGCCGACGTGCACGTGAACGCTGTTGGCCAGCGTCAGGAGGATCCTGCCGAACTGACTGCCTCGGCTGGAGGTCACGTCCATCGGCCCGGGGGCCTTGTACTTCTCGCCCACTGCCACGCCGATCAGCCATGGTCGCTGCCGGGGCACGTTGCAGTAAGGCGGGGCGGGCCAGTAGGCGTGCCAGAAGTCGGCCGTCTTCGCACCGCCGAACCACGAGGTGCCCGGCTTGACGAGCTGAAGGACGGGCTTCGGCTCGGCGGGGGCTTCCGTCACGGGCTCGGCAAGGCTGTTGGCGGGGCCGACCTGGGCAAGGTTCTCCGTGCCGTCCACGACGGCCGTGACGGCGTAGTAGGCGCCGCCCGGCTTGGAGGGGGTATGGACGTAGAGCGCCTGGCCGGGCAGGAGGGGCGTGTCCGGCCCGACGCGATATGTCATCACGACGTTTCTCTGGAGCGGGTCGTCCCCGGCGAGCGCCCGACCGTCGATCCGGGGATGGTAGATGCTCAGCGGGTGGGCCTCGCCGACGCATCGGGCCTGGTGGATGTTCCCCGCCGTGACGGGCGCGTCGTGGCGGTACACGCGATAGCGGACCTCGCGGGCCGGTCCGGTCCCGGCATACTTCGGACGGTCCTTGGCCGCGACGGGAAGGTTGGTGATCCGCAGCTTCCGGAGCTTGAGATACTCCGCCAGCCGGATCGACGCCACCCGCGGGTGCCCGTCGGCGCTGCGCCCGCCTTCTGTGGCGAGGACGGTCTGGGCCTTGTTGTAGCCGGTCGGAGAGACGCTGCAGTTCTGCCACTGGCCGCCGACGCGGTCGATCCAGACCGTCTTGCCCTCGCCGGGTCGGAACTCCGGCAGCTCCTGGAAGGTCAGGAACGTCTGCCCGCTGCGATGGGCCGCCTTCAGGCCGGTGACCTGCGGTCGGGCGCCCTTGGCCTTGCCCTCGAAGCAGACCTCCAGGCACGTCCGGCGGGCCTCGAGGCCGGCGAACGCCGCCGCCGCGAAGGTCACGCGGCCTTTCGACCGGGCGCGAACCGCCTCGGTGGCGTCGAACGAGCGGTACAACGGCCCGGCCAGCTTCAGGGGCTCCCCCGCCGCAAGCAGCCGGACGGGCTTGCCCGGCTGGGCGCCGCCGCGGGTGAAGCAGTACAGCGTCGCGCGGTGGACCCGGGCGGCCTCGGGCATGGCCGACAGGTCGAACTCCAGCCGGGTCCCCTCCTTCGCCGCCGCGACCTTCATCGTGTCCGGGTGGGTCACGGCCTTGCCTTTTCCGCCCCAGCTCTCGCCGACCACCGCGGCGCCGGCGGGCGCCCAGGGAAGAATCAGCGCCAGGACGGCACACGTCCGCATCATGCTCATCATCTCCTGGCCCCCGGCGTTCGGTCCTACTTCTTCCGGATCACGATCCGGTTCCTGCCCTTGGTCACGGTGATCTGCTTGAGGGTGACCAGGCCCCACTTGTCGGCCTCGACCGTCCCGGCCCCGGCGGGCTTCTCGTCGGCCAGCGACGTGTTGGTCCAGGCGAGCTTCTGCCCGGGGGCGGGGTGGAAGGCCTTCCGGTGGCGCGGCGTCAGGTCCACCTTGCAGGCGGGCTCGGGGCAGCTTGCCACGAGGTAGACGGTCATCTCCCAGCGGCCGGGCGTGTCCACGATGGAGTCGTATTCCCAGAAGAGGTACCCGTTGATCTGCCCCCAGGGCTCTCCGGCGTCGGGGTCGCCGGTGCCGGGGTTGTTGTCCAGCGTGCAGTTGCTGAACGCCGGCACCGACCTGTCCCACCGCAGCCCGTACAGCCCGCCGCGGACCTCGCCGGCGATCCGCCCGCCGCCCCACTGGGCGACGTAGGGCTGCCTGAAGTCCCGCAGCCCCGCCCACCCCTTCGGGTCGTCCTGCCAGCCGTACTCCGCGCCGTGGTTGCCGTCCTTGGGCTGGCTGAACAGGCAACCCATGAAGGGGATGTCCTTGCCGGGGTCCTGGCCCATGTACCAGGCGATGTTGTAGATGTCCCACCCCGGCGAGCCATCGGGGGCCCGCACCAGGTCCGGCGGGCCGATCGTCCCGCCCAGCGAGCCGCTGCGCGGGTTCCACTTGCTGTCGAAGTCGTTGGAGTAGAACTCCGGGCGGTCGGGCCAGAAGACGCCGAAGAGCTCCGGGTGGCGAATGGCCACGTGAATGCTCATGCCCTTGGTCCCGCTGATGCGGGCGGGGTCGATCCGCCACCTCTTCCGCGCCCAGTGGACGACGTGGAACACGTGCCGCTCGGTGAAGGTCTGCACCGTGCTGTGGCGATAGCTCTTGAGCGTCCCCCGCCCGTCGTTGTACGCCAGGGCGCCCGAGACCTCCATCCGCAGGCACAGGGCGGTGGTGGAGTCGGCCTGATGGCCCTCGCGCCCGATGCTGCCGCGCATGTCGATCAGCAGGGGCCCGGGCTCCTTGAAGCCGGCGGGCACGGCCGCGACGATCCGCCGGGGGAGGTTGCTCGGGACGTTCGTGAACGGCGGCGCCAGCCAGTACAGGTACCAGTGCTCCACCGTCTTGTCGTGCCTGGCGCGGACGGTGCTGGGCGTGACGAAGTACTTCACGGGCTCCGGCGCGCCGGGCCTCTCCTCGACCGGCTCGGCGAGGCTGTTAGCGGCGGTGACGTTCGCGCAGTTCTCCACGCCGTCGCGCACGGCGGTGACGGCGTAGTAGAACCTGCCCGCCTGGTGCGGGGTGTGCACGTAGAACGCCTCGCCCGGGGTCGGCCCGCTGAGATCGTCGACGCAGAACGTGGGGATGACGGTCTCCGGGCGCTCGTGCTTCTGGTAGTACTCCCCGCTGAAGAAGATGATGTTCATCTTGTGGTCGTACCCGCACAGCGGGTCGGCCTCGCCCACCCGCTCGGCGGCGCCGATCGTGGCGGGGGTGATCTTCTCGCCGCTGCGGTAGACGCGGTAGCGGACGTGGGGGACCTCGCGGACGCGCTCGTGCGGGGGCATCTCCTGCCCCCGCCCGGGGGTGGTGCGGACCTTCAGCCCCTGGAGCCGGCGGAGGGTCTTCAGCTTGATGGCCGGCTGGGTGGGGTTGCCCATCTCGTCCTTGCCGGGCTCGGCGGCCAGCACGGTGCCGGCCTTATTCCACTTGGTGACGTAGAACACCTCGTCGGGGCTGGGGCGGAACCCGGGAAGCTCCTTGAAGACCAGCACCGTCTGGCCCTTGCGGCGGACGACGCGGAGGCCCTCCACCTGCGGGGGCAGGTCCTTCGGCTTGCCCTCGTAGCGGACGTCGAGCACCGCCCCGCGGGGGTCCAGGCCGTCCACGGTCAGGCCCTTGTTGCTCGACGGGTCCTTGACCCACCGCTGCACCCGCGCCGTCGCGTCGAAGCTGCGATAGTACGGCTTCTCGAGCGCCAGCGGGGCGGCGTCGGTCTCCGCGGGGAAGATTCTCGCCGGCTCGCGGGGCTGCCCTTGCCGGGCCCCGAAGCGCAGCGAGGCGTGATACACCTTCGCGCCCCGCGGGATCGCCGAGAGGTCGAACAGAAGCCGGGGCACGTTCCCCAGCGTGTCCATCTTCAGCGTCCCCGGGTGCGCCAGGGCCCTGCCTTTCCCGCCCCAAGACTCGCTCACGACGGCGCCGTGTGCGCCCGACCCCATCGCCAGCAGGAGCACGAAAGCAAGTGTGTGTTTCATCGCTGTGCCTTCATAGGTTCCCACGGCTGAGGTCGTGGGCTTTCCACCATCGCGATCCTTCGGTCCCACCGTCTTCCGGTCACTTCCGCGTCACCACCAGCCGGCCGGGGGATTCCGGTATCCCCACGCCGCCAATCGTGATCAGCCCGTCCCGATCCGCGGTCACCTGCCCGCTCTGCTCTCCGAGCTTCCAGGCGTAGGTCCGCCTCGGCTTGACCTTGAAGTTTCGGACCCGCCGCAACGTGACGTCGGTGGTGGGCGCGGCCCGCCGGCCCGCGCGCCAGATCGACAGCTCGATGCGTTCGGGCGTGTCCACGGCGCCGGTCCAGCGGTACTCCAGGTTCAGCCGGCTGTACCGGACGCTGCCGTTGCGGAAGCCCTCGGCCTTGCCCCGGCCGAAGGCCGGCATCACCAGGTCCTTGCGGACGGCCTGGCGGATCATCGGGCTCGGCCAGGTGCCGGTCGTGGAGAGGGGGATGAGCTTCGGCCCGCCCCACTGGTCGAA
>CAZNSB010000105.1:0-12483 GCA_964575155.1 uncultured Planctomycetaceae bacterium
CGGATTTGCAATCTGTCGCCTTGGTCCACTTGGCTATGCCGCCAGACGTCTGCCAGTATAGGCGAAACCGGCCTCTGGTTCAAACGGGGCGGCCGGCGAAGCCTCTTGGCCTCTCAGGGGCCGACCTTCGCGGTTCCGGCCTCCTCGGCGGGCATCGCCTCGAGCAGCTTCCTGGCCTGGGCGGCGATGGCATTGAACTGCCTGTAATAGCCGCCCATCTGGCTGTCCCTGCGCTGGAGCTGACGAATGTGGGTCAGCGTGTTCTTCAGCCCCTTCCTGGAGGGCTTGGTCTGGTTGATCTCCATGTAGAACTGGAGCCGCTCGAGCTGCGCCCGCCACCAGGGCCCGGTCTGCTCCACAAGCCCGCCGAAGATGAGGCGGTTGTAATGCTTCATCGCCTCTTTGTGCCTGCCCAGCCTGCGGTTGCACCGGGCCAGCCCGCGGACGAAGGGCGCCAGCTCCCTGCGTTTGCTCAGTTCCTCGTAGATCTTCAGCGCCTCCTCCACCTCCTGCTGGCTGCCGGCCTCGTGCGCGTGGGCCCAGGCCCGCTTGAACGGGAGCATGCTCTTCTCGTCCAGCTTCTGCCGCACCGCGAACCTGTACAGCTCGTTGGCGAAGCGCCGGTACGCCGGGCGGAAGGCCGTCAGCAGCTGCCTCGACTCCGCGTCGGTGGCGAAGGCCCAGCGCTCCACCCGCTCGCCGATCTCGGGCACGGCGATCAGCAGCAGCTTCATGGCCCCGGGGGGGTCCTCCTCCAGCAGCTTCGTCAGCTCGCCGATCACGGCTTCGACGTGGCCCTGTTCCAGCCTGATCTGGACCATGAGCTGCCGGGCCTGCCGGCATACCAGGGGAAAGTCCTTGTAGCCATTGAGGATCTTCTCGATCAGCCGGATGGCCTCGGGCAGGTTGCCGACCACCTCCTTCTGGAGGGTGGCCACCAGCAGCCCGCACTGGGCCCCCCACCCGAGGACCTCCTGCGCCCGCGCCTTGTTGGCCGGATCCGCCGCGAATGCGCGGGCGCGCTTCATGTACGCCTCCAGGTCGAAGGCCAGGTTCTTGGCCTTCTGCCGCCGCGCCGGCGCCGGCTCCTGCCGGTCCTGAAGGTCCTTGACCCGCTGCTGGAGGATCCGATACCTCGCGGGCAGGTACAGGTCCGATTCCCGGGGAACCTGCGAGAAGTACTTGATCGCCTCCTGGTACCGGTCCAGGATGTCCATCATCATGCCGATTTCATACAGGTACTTGGCGTCCTTCCGCCCGAACCCGTCCACCAGCACCTTCAGCGCGTCGGCGTATTCCCTGACGAACTGCGTGCTGTCCAGCAGGGCCGCCGATCTCTGCGGGTCCTTGAGGATGGTCTGGTAGGTCATCACCGCGTTGGTGGCGGCGTTCCTGGCGTTGGGGTCCTTGGGGTATTCCTTGGCCAGCCTGCGCCAGTACCCCGCCGCCTCCAGGTTCTTCTTCTGGAGGTTGCTGACCACGCCCAGGTTCCAGAGGGCCTGCCCCTTGAGCTTGTCGGAGGCGGCCTTTTCGGCCACGATGCTCAGCAGCGCCTTGGCCGCCTTGGCGAAGGCTTCCGGGGTCTTCTTGCCCATTTCTTCCTCGGCCAGCAGCATCCGCTCGGCGGGTCGCAGCGTGTCGGGGTCCCTGCCGCCGATGAACTTCCTGAGCAGGCCCATGAGCGGCTCGCGGTACCTGGGGTGCTTGTTGGTCAGGGACGTCAGCCGGTCGAAGGCCTGGTTCTCGAGCTTGGCGGCCCTGGCGGGGTCCCCGGCCCTGATCTCGTCGGCCTGGAGCTTCAGCAGCCGGGCCGTCGCCAGCGTTTCGTGGAGGTCCACCGCGACGGGCTCGATTCCCTTGAGCTGGGCGGCGTCGGTGCGGAACTTCTCGATCTGCTTGCCCGCCTCGGCGAGCCTGCCCGCATCGAGGTAGGTCCGCACGGACTCGAACTTGGCCTTCAATCTCAGGCCCGGCTGGGCCTCGGGGCAGTCGGCCCGCCGGAGGAAGTCGCGGGCGTTGTCGAACTGGCCCAGCTCCCGCGCCGCCGACCCCGACAGCCGGAGGGACTCGTACTTGACGCCCTTGGAGTTGTCCTCGGCCTGGGCGAAATCGCGGACGTCCTCGTCGATCACCTGCCTGAGCAGCGCGCTGCGCCCGATGGAGTCCCTGGGCAGCACCATCCCGCGGTAGTACCGGGCCCAGGCGCCCCGGTACCGGACGTTCTCGATCAGCGTCTCCAGCCTCCACAGCGCCCCGGTGATCATCTTCTCCGGGTCGGCGTTCCACTTGTCGTGGAGGTTGATCAAGAGGTTCTGGAGCCTGTCGAGGTCCCGGACGGGGGCCTTGGTGAGCCTCTCGACGGCGGCGGCGTCGCCGGCGTGCTCGAGGAAGTAGTCGAGCCTCTCGACGTACGGCTCGACCTTGGTGATGCCCGCCAGGACGATGGCGTCCAGGCGGAAGTGGAAGTGGCGGAGGGTGCCCGTTTCGGTCTTGTCTTCCTTGGTGGCGGCGATGAGCTCGACGTAGATCTTGGCCCCCTCGTCGAGCAGCGCGTCGCGCCGGGCCTGGTCCTTGGTCCGCAGCGCCTCGGCGACCTTGGCCTTGGCCAGCAGCTCCTTGCCCTCGACGCCCGCCCCCGCCGTCCGCACCAGCGCCTCCAGCAGCTCCTTCATCTTCAGGTCCATCAGCAACTGGGCGAGCCGGCGCTGCTCCAGGTTCTCGTAGACGCTGCCCCGCCGCGCCCGCTGCGCCAGCAGCGGCGCCCCCCCCGCCATCCACCCCGTCAGCAGCAGGATCAGCAGAGACTTCCGCATGGTCGCACCTCACATCCGTTGTGCGTGCCTTCGGCCGGGCCGGCCGGTGCCCGGACGCGAGCCTGGGCGGCTTAGAGGCCGCTTCAGATCCCTCGGGGAGGCGTCGGCACGGCTGCAAACAACGCAGCCGTGGCACCGCACCAGGGCTCTGAAACAGCTTCTCAGCCCGGGAGGGGCGCGAAGGAGACCTTCCTGTACCCGGCCCTGGCGGCTTGGTGGAAGGCGTCCACCACGTGCTGCCACCTCACCGCCCCGCGGGGCTGAATGACCACCGGCGCGTCATCGTCGCCGAAGACCTCGATGCGGCGCTTCAGGCGGGCGTACAGCGCCGGGATGCCCATGACCGGCTCGTCCAGCCCGGCGATCTCGATGATCACGCCCAGGTCGTCCTGCCCCGCCGGGTGGAGGACCACCCGCACCGGCTCGAGGAAGACCTTGCCCGGGCCGGACAGGTTCGCCGGAAGCTGCACTTCTTCCGGCAGGAACGCACAGCCCAGCAGGAAGAACAGCAGCAACTGGAACACCACGTCGATCATGGGCGTCAGCGGGGGCTGGTTCACCACCGGGGCCCCGGGCGCCGACCGCCCGTCACGGGCGCCGCCGGGGCCTTCCGATCCGCCCGTCGCATGCTGCCGTCTTCCCGGCACCATCATCGATCCTCCCGCGGTCTCGCCAAGGCGTCCGTCTGCCCGGTGCCGCCGGCCCGCAGGCCCGAACCTCGCCTCGCCCGCCAGCAGGCGCGGCCCCGCCGACGTCGAAGCGGTCGCCAACCACCGGACGGTATGGATGTATGATGCTCGGCGCGGCGGCACTACGTTCCCGGCTGCGCAAAGCCTATGGTCTTGTATTCTGCCCGGATCGCCTGGTTGAAGGCATCCACGACGAACGTCCACCGGACCCTCCCCAGGGGGTTGATGAACACCGGCACGTCGTCGCCCTCTGCCTGCCTCCGCTTGAGGTGGACCAGGTACTTGTACAGTTTCGGGATCTCCGTGTAGGCCACGTCCGTCCCGGTAATCTCGATCAGCACGCCGCGGTCGTCCCGGCCGGTGGCCCGCAGGGAGATGCGGATGGGGTCCACCTGGAGGGCGGGGATCTCGTCCGGGCCCGCGATCGGGGGCAGGTTCGCCTGGAGCTGCCCCTCCTCCTGGATGAACCGGCACCCCAGCAGGAAGAACAGCAGAAGCTGGAACACCACGTCGATCATGGGAGTCAGCGGGGGCTAGATGCTGGTGGGGGCGCGCTGCTTGGACCGCTTCTGCCGCTCGGAAACGTGGTGGACGGTTTCATCTGGCGAGGGGCGCTCTGCCATGGTCAGCCTCCGTGTTTGCGCTTCAGGACGGTGATGCGCAGCTTCTCCAACTGGGCGTCGCGCACCGCCTCGAGGACCGGTGTGATCTGGTTGTAGTGGAGGTCCTGGTCGGCCCGCAGCTCCACCACGAAGTCCGCCCGCCTCTTGCTGTCGCGGTGCGCCTTCATGAGGACGCGCTTCAGCTTCTCCTTGTCGCCCTTGGTGATCCTCAGGATCCCCAGGCTGTACTCCTTGCAGCGCCCGCTGAGGGACCGGTTGGCCGCGATCTTCCGGTCGGAGTGGGGCACGATGTTGATGATCACCTTGTTGGGCTCATCGAGCTTGTCGCCCCGGCTGCCCACGGGGTCCGGCAGGTCCATCTGCACGTAGTCCGCCGAGACCATCTGCGTGACCAGCATGAAGAAGATGATCAACTGGAAGGTGCAGTCGATCATCGGCGTCATGTTGAAGCCGACCACTACCCGCCCCCCCCTGTAAATGCTCTTCTTGGCCATGGCTTCAGCTCCTTTTGCGCCCGGCCGGGGGCCCCGGCGACCCGATCAGCCTTCCCTTCTCCCCCCGGGGCGGAACGACGCCAGGATCGTCTGGGCGGCCGTCATCGTCTCGCTGGAGAGCGCGTCGATGCGGTTGCGCATCATGGCGTACACCGCCAGGGCGGGGATGGCCACGATCAGCCCCCAGAACGTCGTCACCAGGGCGACGCCGACGCTTTCGGCGAGCAGGCTGGGGTCGGGCATCCCGCCCTCCTGCACGATCTTGCTGAAGGCCAGGATCATGCCCAGCACCGTCCCCAGCAGCCCCAGCATCGGGCCCACGTTGCCGATGACGTTCAGCAGCTCGATCTTCCGCAGCAGCTTGGTGGTGCGCTCCTCGGAGCCCTCCTCCATCGCCCGCTCCATCGCCGCGTACCCGTGGGCGGCCTCGGCCAGCGACTGGTGGACGACGTAGGAGAGCATGCTGGGCTCGCTCGAGGTGTACTCGATCACCTCGCGGTACCGCTTCTCGTCGACCATCTGCCCGATCTGCTCCCGCACCAGCTCGGGCAGCACGGTGGTCCGGCGGATGTTGATGAAGTGCTCGATGATGAGGGCCCAACTGGCCACGTCGATCAGGATCAGCAGGATGCCGATGGGCCCGCCCCCCGGCCAGACGAACCAGCGGAACCAGCTCGTCTCGGTGGGCTCCCCGGCGCCTTCCTGCGCCATGGCGACGCCCGCCAGCGAAAGCACGGCCCCGACCGACAACAGAACGCACACCCATGACCTGCGCCGCATATCCTCTCCTCATCTTCTTCGCCCCCGCGCCGCCGCTTGCGGGCGGGGAGGAACGTTGGCGGCTTCCGTGCCGAATGTCCTGTCGCCGGCATCCGATGCCCGGCGTCACGCTTCGCCGCAGCTACCTGAGTTTCTTTTCGAGTCGGGCGAGCCTTTCCTCGGCCTGCTTGACCAGCCCGGAGCGCCCGTGCTGCTTGAGCAGGCGGACGTAGGCGGCCCGGGCGGCCTCGGGGTTGTTGAGGCGTTCGTTGACCTCCCCGGCCGACAGCAGGGCCCGGGGGGCCTCGTCGGTGCGGGGGAAGAACCCGGCGACCCGCATCAGGTTCAGCCCCGACGCCAGCAGCAGTTGCCGGGCCTTGGCGGCGTCGTGCTCGGCCTTGGCCATTTCCAGTCGGGCCATTTCCAATTGGGCGGTGCCCATGAGGTACAGCCCGGTGGGCAGCTCCACTGCGGAGAACCTCTTCAGCCGGGGCCTGAGGAGCTTGAGCACCTCGCCGTAGCGCCTGCTCTTGAGGGACAGCTCCGCCAGCCGGAGCTGATCCGCGTTGCTCCCCCCCCCCTGCGGAGGGCGGTCAGGGGTGTCCTGCCCGCCGGCCGACCGGGTCGTCGTGGCGGCGGTCGTCGGCTGCCCCCCCGTCAGCTTCGCCGCCACCGCCCGAGCCTTCTCCAACTGCCCCTGCCGAGTGTACAGCTCGCGCAGAAGCCGGTAGATCTCCTGCTGGTAGTCCTTGGACTTCACCTGGGGGGCCTTGGCAACCAGCAGGGCGATGGCGCGGTCGTTTGCCCGGCTGCGGGCGGGCGCCAGGCGCGTGGGTCGCAGGGCCAGCCCGCCCGGACCGGCGCCCGTGTCGTCCACGATCTTCAGCCAGCGCTTCACCGCCTCCTCGATCTCGCCGGCGGCGTCCGCCGCCGCCAGGAGCCGGTAGCCGATCAGCGACCTCTCCCAGCCCTTGCGGGCGGCCCTTTCGGCGGCCTGGAAGGCGAGGACGGCGTCGGCGTGCTTTCCCTCGCCCAGCAGCGTCTCTCCGCGGTTGTACTCGGCGTTGGCGGCGATGGTGATGGAGGCCACTTCCGCCAGCGGCTTGACGAGGCTGCGCCCGCCGGGGGGGAACTGGAAGCGGACGAACCCGTTGGCGACGTCGGTGATCTGCGCCGGGTCGTAGACCATGCGGCTCTTGAGCCGGACCGAATCGCCCGGCGCGGCCGAGGCCGACAGCCCCGACCACGCCGCCAGCCCCAGCGCCGTCAGGATGGCTCTGCCGTTGGTTCTCATTCGCTGGGCGGGATGAACTTGAACCTCCCGCCGTTCTCCTTGGCGATGGCCTTGAGCACCTTCACCGCCGGGGGGCTCTCGTGGTGGTGCAGGATCGTGTTGATGTAGATCTGCCCGGACTTGTTGAGCTCCTTGACGGTCTTGAGGACCTGTTCGTTATCCTGGAACTCCCCGTCGGTGAGCAGGTAGACGAGCTTCCCGCGCTTCTGGTTGGGCGTCCGCTGGAGCACCGTGAAGGCCCGCCGCAGCGCGGGGATCGGGTCCGTCCGCCCCTGGGCGTGGATCGTCTTGAGGTACTTCATCGCCTCGCGCTTGTAGTCTTCGTTGGCGTACACCAGCCGGCGCGGCGCGTTCTCCAGGGGCTTGCCGGTGGCGAAGAAGATCACGTGGAAGGTCTGAGCGGGGCTGAGGCGGCAGATCGACCGGAGCATCTCCTTCTTGACCAGGTCCAGGGTGTCCAGCATGGACCCGCTGCGGTCGACCACGTACACGATGTGGTAGGCGTTCCCCCCCGTGCCGAAAAAGTTGCTCTTGGGGCCCTTCCCGCTGCCCCCCGTCGTCAGCCCGAACGCCGCCGACGAGCCGCTGCTGGCCCCCCCGGAGATGCCGATCACCTGCACCCGGTTGGTCGTCTCGCCCATGCTCGACGTGGGCATCCGGCTGTCGCGCTGGGCCCACTTGTTCTGCTGGATCTTCTGCATCGACCGGGCTTCCATGTCCGGGTCGGACTCGCCCGGGTCCAGGACCCCACCCGGGTCGGGCGAAAGCTCCGCGTCCGGTATCGTCGTGTCGCCCTCGGCGGCCGGGTTGTCGATCAGAACGATCGTGATGAACCCAAGGATCACCAGCACCCCCACGTGGAAGAAGATGCTGATGACCCACGGCATGACCGTGGCCATCACGTTCATGAGGACGTCCGGCTCCTCCACCAGGGGCTCCGGGGCCTCGGCGGGGGCGCCTTGGCCCGGGAGCGGCGGGGGCGCCGCCCCGGGCGTCCCGGGGGGCACCTGGGGCCTCGGCAGCGACGCCAGCCCGGCCGGGATGGTCACCCTGGCCTTGCAGTAGGGGCACTTGATCTTCGAGTCTGGCGCCCCATCGGCGCTGAGCGCCTTTCCGCATTTTTCACAGCGAAACTCTACAGCCATTGCCTTGCTCCTTCCCGGCCGGCATCCGCGCGTGGGCGGCTCGGCGCCTTCCACGGCGCCGCGGCGGGTCACTCGGCGTCGACGAACTTGAACTCGCCGCCGTGGGCCTTGGCGATCCGCCGCAGGACCTTGACCGCCGCGGGGCTGCGGTGCCTGTGCAGGATGCAGTGAATTCGCACGTTCCCGTCGGCATTCATCGCCTTGAGGGCCCGCAGGACCTTTTCATTATCAGAAAACTCGCCGTCCGTCAGTAGATAAATCACTTTGCCCCCCGCTTTCGCCGGGGTCCGCGAGAGCACCTCGAAGGCCCGCCTCAGGGCGGGGATGACCCGGGTTCTGCCCTTCGGCCTGATTCCGCCGAGGAAGCCGACGGCCTCCCGCTTGGCGTACTCCGTCGCCTCCACCAGCCGACGCGGGGGGCTCTCGAAGAACTTCTCGTTGAAGAAGATCACGTGAAAGTCCTGGACCTCCTGGAGCCGGCAGACCGACCGCATGATCTCGGCCCGAACCGAGTCGAACGTGCCCAGCATGGACCCGCTGGCGTCCATGACGTACACGACGTGATACACGTCGCCGCCGGGCGGCGGCTTGCGGCGCCCCCCGGGCGTTCCCTTCCGCCCCGGCTCGTTGGCGTCATCCCCGCCCGTGGCCTTGACGCCATACAGCTCCGCCGAGAGCGGGCCCGTCCTCAGGCGGAGGTCCGCCCGTTCGCCCCGGAAGGTGTTCAGGTCGGGTACTTGCAGCTTCCGGCTGGCCTCGTTCAGCAGGTCCGTGCGGATCTTGTCGTCGCGCGCCAGCATCCGGCGGCGCATGAGCTGGCGGCGGCTTTCCCGCTCCTTTTCCTGCTCGTGGTCCTTGGCCCGATCTCTCTCCTTGTCCTTCTCGGGGAGCGGCCTCTCCGCCGGCGGGGAGACGCCCACATCCGGCACGAGCCCGGCCGACGTGGTCGGAGGCTCCGGCGCCAGCACCACGATCGTCACGAACGCCAGGATCACCAGCACCCCCAGGTGGAAGAACGCGCTGATCACCCACGGCATCAGCCGGGCCATCACGCCCATGGCCGCCTCGTCTTCCGGGTTCCCGGCCGGGGCCGGCGCCGCCGGGGCGTCGGGCGGGACCTGCGGCCGGGGCAGCGACGCCAGCCCGGCGGGCACGCGGACCTTCCTGCCGCAGTGCGGGCATTTCAGCCTGGACGCCGCACCCGCCTCGGTCCGCACCACTCCGCCGCATTCCTCACATCGGAAGTCAACGCCCATGATGACTCTCCTTCTCCTGGGGGGCGCGGTTCGGGCCGAGGCTGCGAGGGTGGGCAGCACGACCCGCCAGGCGTGTGTAGTCACAGCCTTTTCGGCCGTGCTACCGCGGCCCTGCGGCGTAGCCCTTTGAACGCCCCGTTTCCTTGGGTCGTGAGCCCCAGCGGCCTTCCGGGGGGCTCCCACTACACCGCAAGCGGCGTTTGAGGCGGGCCAGGCGCCCCTTTTCCGGGCCGCCTGGAGAAGGGGCCCGCTTGGGCAGGTGAATGGACTCACCCGCCCGGTGAGGTCCAACGGATGCGACACACTTCGCCCGGGGAGCGGGTCCGACCGATCGCGGGCGGCGCTCCCCGCTGCAAGCTTATTCTAACGCGCCGCCCACCTTGGGGGCAAGTCCAATTTTCGGCTAATCCCGTGACCACGAATTTCACGAATCGGCGCGCGAATTACACGAATTCCCGCCCCCCTCTTTTCAATCCGTGTCATCCCCGTTCTAATCAGTGCAATCCGTGTCCCCGCGAGGGTGGCGGAACTGGCAGACGCGCCAGGTTTAGGTCCTGGTCCCGAGCGATCGGGTTGCGGGTTCGAATCCCGCCCCTCGCAATCCCGCAGCGAGTCGAAGGGTCCGCCATGACCGAGGACATCCAGATCCTTTTCGCCATCCCCGCCCACGCCGCCGCCGCCGCCGAGATCACCCGCGAGGCCTTCGACGGGGTGGCCGTCGACCAGGCGGCGGAGAAGCTTCTCGGCCGGCTCGCCGGACGCCCCTGGCAGGAGATCAAGGCCGAAGAGGTCCGCGCCCAGGTCGCAGAAACTCCCGAGACCTGTTTCGTCGCAGTCGCCGCCGGACGCCTCGTCGGGTACGTCACCACGCGATGCCAGGCCGAACGCGCCGCCGGGTTCATCCTCAATCTCGCCGTCGAGAGGTCCTTTCGCGGGCAAGGCATCGGGCGAAGGCTCATCGAGCGGGCGCTGGAGCACTTCCGCAGCCTCGGCCTGAAGCAGGCCCGCATCGAGACGCTCACCACCAACCCGGTCGGGCAGCACCTCTACCCCGCCGCCGGCTTCACCGAGGTCGCCCGGCAGATTCACTACGTCATGAAGCTGTGACCCCCCGCCGAGGTATGGCCTGAGACTCGAGCCGGGGTTGCGCGCGGCGGGTTGAGCTTCTCCTCCTTCAATACGTCATGTGCTCGCGGTAGACCTCGATGGCGTACAGGAAGTCTTCGTAGTCCACGTTGGTGGCGATGGAGTGGTCGGAGCCGAAGACGTAGCGGGCGCCGCGATCCTTCATGCCCTCGACCAGGCGGACGACCTCGCGCCGGATCAGGTCGCGGTCGCCGCTCTCGAAGACGCGCTCGTCCAGCCCGCCGACGAAGGCCAGATCCTCGCCGTACTGCTCGGCGAACTTCAGCGTGTCGTTGCCGGCCTTGACCTCCATCGGGTGCAGGGCGTCGAAGCCCGCCTGGACGATCAGCGGCAGGGCCTCGGCCGTGTACCCGCACGTGTGCAGCACCACCGGCAGGTCGTAGGCGTGGAAGAACTCCACCATCTCCGCGTAGTAGGGGAAGACCAGCTCGCCCAGCAGCTTGGGGCTGGCGAAGAGGCGGCCCTTGTAGCCCAGGTCCTCGTACAGCCAGATGCCGTCGGGCTTGCCGGCCTCCTCGATGAGCAGCCCGAAGCACTTCTTGCACAGGTCGGTGTAGACGCGGTTGTAGTCGTGGATCCACCCCGGGTCCGTCAGCAGCGACGTGTACAACGTGTAGTCGCCCATGCTCCCTCGGGCGCCCTCCCAGATGAACATATGCCCGTAGAAGGTCCACTTGCCCTGGCGGCGCCGCCGGGCGAGGGCCTCGGCGGCGCCCTCGACGTTCACGCGCCGGCGGTCGAACTGAACCAGCAGCGGGCGATACTCCTTCTCCCAGACGCCCCGGCCGGTCATGGCGAAGTCGATGTGCTCGGGCGTGCCGTCCTTGTCCTTCCACCACTTCAGCACCGCCCCGCTGCCGTTGCGGACGATCTGCCACTGGTCCGTTTCCTCGACGACCTCCCTCACGCCGAGCTTGGGGTGCCAGTCGAACCAGCCCCCGCACCCGGCCATGTCGAACCCGAAGTGCTCCACCGCGTCCGCGGGGTTGCCCTCCGCGTCGGCGGGCATGCCCTGGGCGACCCACTTCTTGAGGGTACGCCCCCACGGGCTGTCGTGCAGCCCGACCCGGTCGGCCGACTTCTTCCGCAACAGGTTGTCGATCACCGTCCGCGGTTCTTGCACGGCAGGACGATTGAAGTCGAACCTCCCGCCGTTGGCAACGGGAAACCGGCGACGGGCGCTACCTCTTCCCCACGCTCCCCAGGTACACGGCGAACTGCTTCCGCCCGTCCAGCCCGAGCACCGCGTTGACCCGCTCGTCGTCGAACGCCCCGATCGCGCACACCCCGCACCCGATTGCCTCCGCCGCCAGGTACAGGTTCTGGCAGACGTGCCCGGCGTCCAGAAACAGGTACCGGTACCCGCGCTGCCCGTACCGCCAGGTCATCCGGCATGCGTCGGCGGCCCACACGAACGTGGCCGCCGACGCCGCCACGAATTCCTGCCCCAGACAGGCCGCAACCATCTCCCCCACCGGGTGCCACGGCTCCGGGTGCCACGGCTGCGTAGTGTGCAGCCGTGCCTCCGCCCCACCGGGCGCCCCCACGCGCCCCAGCTTGTGCTCGACCGCCAGGAACCGGTACAGCCCCGCCGCCAGCGGCTCCACGCGGTTGATCAGCAGGTACGTCTCGAAGGCGTGCCGCCCACCCGCCGAAGGCACCGTCCGGAGCGTCGCCCGACCCTCCACCACCTCCCTGACCCCCTGGCTGCACCAGAGGAGGTACGAAAGCTCCGCCAGGGTGAGCGGCCGGCGGGAGTAGTCGCGGACGCTCACCCGCCGCCCGATCGCCGCCGTGAGGTCCACCCGGGCGACCTCGATCTCCTCCGGCCGCGACAGGTCGATGAACTCCGCGCCCTCCCCCACCGCCATCTCCAGCGGCGGCTGCGGGAGCCCCCTCGCCTGATCCGACGGCCCCATCGCCTCATACCGCGTCTTGGCCAGGAACTCTTCGCCGATGTGGTCTCTCATGCCCGTCGCCTGTTCGTCCCCTCGTTTCGTGGTTGCCGGGTGTCGCGCTTATGTCGTCAGCGGACCCCCCGCTCCCGCGGGGGGCTGGTCGGGTCTTGATTCAGTTCGGGGCGCGGGGTCTTCCGCGGCGCCGGGGCCCCCGGGCCTTTTGCAGGAACTCCCGCACCTTCACGGGCCGGCCTGTGCGGCCGCTCTCGATGGCGGCGAAGACCAGGGCCATTGACTGGAGGTTGTCCTCGATGTGGGTCTCCATGGGCTCGCCGCCGTCGAGCCAGCGGACGAACTTCTCGATCA
>CAZNSB010000106.1:0-12477 GCA_964575155.1 uncultured Planctomycetaceae bacterium
CCGGCCTCGAGGTTGACCACGCCGGCGAAGGCGCTGTTGTTGTTGGGCAGGACCCTGCCGGTGAGGATGTTGGCGGTGCGCCCGGCGGGCAGGCTGGCGGGGTCGTTGAAGACCAGGTCGCCGGTGGCTTCCTTGTCGATGTCGGCTCCGAAGACGTTTCCGCTGTAGATGTAGAACTGCCCCGGGCCGATGAGCCGGATCGGCTCGCCGCCCTGGGTGTAGATCTTGGCGTTGCTGAGCTTGAAGAGGGACCCGCGGAGGCTCAGCAGGGGCACGCCGACGTCGTCGGCGGCTCCGGCGGCCTCGGTGACCGTGCCGGAGAAGGTGTAGTCGCGGTCCTGCGCCGGGCAGGCCAGGCCGCGGTAGATGGTCCCGCTGTCTTCGCCGACGGACCAGTCGCCGCTCTTGGTGGCGATAAAGGCCCCGTGGCCGCTGTCCCCGCCGGAGAAGTCGGCGAGGTCGGGGATCATGCCCAGGTTGTGGGTGGTGATGTCGAAGACGGCCCCGCGCTCGACGGTGTAGTTGCCGCCCGCGCCGAAATCGACGGTGGAGCTGGCGCCGGCGGCGGCGACCTTCAGCATGCCCCAGCGCTTCAGGGCGACGTCGGCGCCCTCCTTGGAGTCCAGGTACAGCGTGCCGCTGGCGTCGACCTCGATGGCGGCCGCCGAATCCAGGCACCCGTCGGCCTTCGTCTGGAGCGTCCCGCCCATGCAGACGACCGTTCCGCTGCCGAGGGCCCCGGCGACGTAGGGATACAGCGTCCCGCCGTCGATCAGCCAACCGCCGGAGAAGTCCGGGTTGGCCGCGTACATCTTCAACGGGTAGACGTTGTACTGGTAGGTGATCTTGCCGGTGGAGGACGCCCGCTCGGCGAAGTGCCCGTTCATGGTGAAGCTTCCGCCGTAGTCGCCCCGGCCGGCGAAGAAGGAGTCGGCGGCGACGGTGACGGTGCCGGAGTACTGCGGGTCGGCCCCGCCGCGGGAGTCGGAGTAGAGCGTGCCGCCGTTAAGGGTGAACGGCAGGTCCACGCCGGTGGTGTGCAGGCAGAGCTTTCCGTCGTTGACGGTGATGGCCGGTGCGGCGGGGTTGCCGGCGGTGCCGTAGCTCTGGGCGGAGCTGAACTTCAGCGTCCCGCCGCTGATCGTGACGGTGCCCACCCCGAGGGTCATGTCGCCGGTGACCACGCAGTCGCCGTCGACGACCTCGGTCCCGCCGCTATAGGTGTTGGCGTCGCCGCCAAAGGTGAACGTCCGCCCGGTGATGTTGATCCTGAGCGCCCCCCCGCCGTTGACGCTGCCGGTAAGCTGGCAACTGTGGTCCCCGTAGCGCACGACCTCACTTTCGGTGCCGTCGGCGAGGAGGACGCGGCCGACGTAAGGCTGCCCGTTGCCCGTGAACTTGCCCCCGCTGAGGACGGCCAGCCCGCCCTTGGCGGCGCTCACCGCGGCAGTGTTGAGGATCATCCCGCCCGGGCCGACGACCGCGGTGGCGGACCGCATGGCGCCGTCCGCAGCGATCACCAGGGCTCCGCTGTTGACGGTAATGGTCGCGGTCCCCAGGGCCCCGTCGCCGGCGCCGATGAGCGTGCCGTCGGCGATGTCCCAGGCGCCGGTGAAGGGCGCGGAGGCGCCGGCGAGCTTGAGGGGGTGGGAGCTGTGGCCGTTGATGAGGAAGGTCCCCGAGCCGGTGACCTGCCCGGCGAGGGTCAGGGTCCCGCCGTAGTCGGCGCGGGAGGTGTACTCGGCGGTGGTGGCGATCTCCCAGTCGCCGTCGTAGGTCCAGGCCTTGTTCTGCCCGTTGTTGTCGACCCCGCCGCCCAGGAAGGTCAGGTCGAGGTTGCAGTCGTTGCCGTTCACCCGGACGATGCCGCCGGTGTTGATGTTGATCGTGGGGGCGGCGGGGTTGCCGGCGGTGCCGTAGCTGTGGGCGCCGGCGAGGTACATGTAGCCGCCGTTGACGTTGACGTCGCCCGTGCCCAGCGACATGTCGCCGGTGGGATAGAAGCCCCCGCTGGTGACGGTGGCCCCGCCGGTCCAGTTGGGGTTGCTGCCGGAGAGGGTCAGGTTCCGGCTGGAGGTGTTGACGTTCAACGCCCCCGCGCCGCTGACGGTGCCGCTGATGGTCAGGCTGTTCCACGACACGACAGTGGTTTCGGACCCCCCGGCGAGGACCACCTCGCCGGCCCACGTCTTGTTGTCGGCCGACAGCGTCCCGCCGTTGCCGACGAGCACGGGCCCGGCGGCGTGGTTGGCCTGCAGTTGGAAAGTCCCGCCGGCGTTGACCTGGACGGTGCAGGTGCCCAGGGCGCCGTCAACGGTGCTGCGCACGTACCCGCTGGCGATATCGAGCAGCCCGTCGAAGGTGGTGCCGGCGTTGCGGAAGTACACGTACCTGATGCCCGCGTCCACGGCGATCGTGCCCGTGCCGGAGACGACGCCGTCCAGCATGGCGTTGCTCCAGCCGCCGATGGTCGTGGTCGTGCCGTCGGCGACGACGACGGGTGCCTGGTTCGCTCTGTTGTTGGACTCGTACTTCCCGCCGTTGAAGATGAAGGTGGGGGTGTTGACGGCGGTCAGGGTTGCGTTGTGGCGGAAGAGCCCGCCGGGGTTGATGTACACGCTGCCGCTGCCCAGGGCGCCGTCCACGTCGATGCGGAGCTTGCCGCCGTTGACGTGCGTCTCGCCGTAGTCGTTGGCGGCGTTGGAGAGCATGATCTGCCCGTCGTTGACGACCACCGTGCCCGTCCCGCCGGCCCCCAGCACGGTGTACGCGTAGCTGAAGTTGCCGTACGTGCCGTTGTAGTAGAGGTCGTCGAAGGACAGGACCTTGGTGTTGCTCGCCCCGCCGTACAGCCGCCAGAGGCCGGTGCCGCTGACGGTGACGGTCGTGACCGTCGTGTCCACGTCCACGATGGGGTTGGCCGCGGCCGTGAACGCCGCCACGTCGCTGCCGGCGTTGCCGGCGGTCCCCGGGGCCCCGCTGGTGGGGTTCCAGTTCATGGCGTCGGACCAGTTGTCATTCCCGCCGCCCCGCGTCCACGTGTAGTCGTCCGCCATCGCGGCGGCGCAGACCGCAACCATCATCGCTGCACAAAGCCCTATCCTCTTCATGAGTCTCTCCTTTTCTGAACCTGCCGCGGACCGCTCACGGTCCCTCGCAGGACCCTGATCCGAAACGGCCCGCTGAGAGTTGGCTACCTCCTCTCAACGCCCCGCATTATACCATGATTCCTCGAGAGAGCAAGCAGAAAAATGCGCAGAAAAATGCGCATGGTTCAGTTACCCCTACAACGCCGCTTCGTGGCGTAGTGTCAGCCTGCTTGCGTCCGAAGGGCTTAAGCCAGAAAGATTTAAGCCCGCTGAAGCGGGCCGGTTTCGGGGGGCGTCGGACCCGCAACCCGGCCTGAAAGGCCGGGGCTGAACGCCTCGCTCCGCTCGGCGCAAAGGCCCGTCAACGGGCCTGCGACATGCCCGCCCCCGCCGCCGGGGCCGGTGAAGCCCGCCTGCGCGCAAGAGGGTACCACGGGGGGACGGCCGCCGACAGCCCGGTGCCACGGTCAAAGGCGGACCCGCGGACCCCGCGGGTCCGCCTTTGACCGTGGCACATACTCCTGGTGCACCCGTCGTCCCGAGGATTGGCGGCTCTTGCGGGGCGTGGCCGGCGGGCCGATCGGAGAGGATCTCCCGCGGGCGTCACGGCAGGCGGGGGCGGGGGTTCTTCGGGGGCTCGGCGAGCTTGCGGTGCTCGCGGCGGTGGGCGAAGAGGTCCAGGGCGGTCTTCAGCGCCACCAGCAGGCACAGGGCCGCCTGCGGCAGGCGCGTCAGCGTGATCAGCCCCCCCCCGAGCACCACGGTCACGTGCAGGACGACGATCCGGGCATACGGGCCGAACAGCAGCCGCCCCACGCCGGCGCGGAGGTATTCCTTCTTCAGGAGGTAGTTGGCGACGAAGGAGACGCCGTGGCTGGCGAAGAGGCCCCCGAGGACGACCAGCAGGGCGGCCTGCCGGGCGGCCAGCAGCTCCCCGATCCCCAGCCCCGCCCCGGGAGGGGTCTCCGGGCCGAACAGGGCGAAGATGAACACCCCGTGCCCGACGGTGAACCCCCCGTAGTGGAGGGCGAAGAAGACGACGCCGAAGATCTTCTCGGGGCGTCTGCGGGGCTGGGCGGCGATCAGCATCCGCAGGACGTTGTAGAAGCCGACGACGACGTTCTCCAGCCAGTAGGCCGCCATGACGAGCAGGAGGTCCCAGCGGAGGAAGATCACCCCGACCAGGGGCACGCAGTTGGCGGCGACGAGGGCGAGGGTGCTGAGTGAGGGCATGGTCAGGGCGGGGGCCCGGCCCGCCGCCGCGGGGGCCTGCGGCGGGGTCTTCTCCTGGTTGTCCGCGCTGGCCATGACGTCTTGCCTTCCGCCGGCGTCTCGGTCGGGCCTGCGTGCGGCGCCGGCCGCACCCGCCCGAGGCGGGCAGGATAGCCCAACCCCGCCGCCGGTGCCTAGTACTCTGTCAAGCATCATTTTGCTGGTGGCACAGGTTTGTAACCTGTGCGAGACAAACAGGTTGAAAACCTGTTCCACCCACAGATTCAACCTTGACAGAGCACTAGCACTCCTTCCATTTCGGCACTGGGGGTTCGGGTGCCATGGCGGCCGTT
The DNA here is from genome assembly GCA_964575155.1 of uncultured Planctomycetaceae bacterium. Classification (GTDB taxonomy): domain Bacteria; phylum Planctomycetota; class Phycisphaerae; order SM23-33; family SM23-33; genus CAZNSB01. The sequence goes on from CAZNSB010000106.1 coordinate 4,655, forward strand.
GTCTGCGGGCATGTGGACCCGCATCGGATGCAATGGGCAATTGGCAACGGCCTTCACGTTGACCCGCATGGCGGGAGACGGCGCCCGCCATGGCACCGGAAGAATCCACTGGGAAGGCCCGCCGGAGTGCGTCACAATATACCGGCTGGGGCGCCGGGACGGACGGCGCATGACCATGAAGAGGAGGTTTGACATGTCAGACTGCCGGACGTGTGCGGGGTGGCGCTGCCCGACGGGGGTGAGCCGCCGGCGCTTTCTGAAGGCCGCGGCCGGCGCGGCGGCCGCCGTCCAACTGGACGTGCTGGACTTCGCCTCCTCTCTGCTGGGGGGCGAGGCGGCCCCCGCCGCCAGGCCGGTCATCAGCGTGGCCTTCGCCCTGCGGACGAGGGGCGGGGGCTGCACGTGGCCGGCGGCCACGACGGCGCAGCTCGAGGAGATCCGGGCGCTGTACACGAAGACCCTCTCGGCTGCGGCCAAGAAGCTTGAGGTGACGCTCGACGTCCAGCGCGAGCCCCTGAGGGACGCGTCGGCGTATCTGGGGCAGATCAAGAAGACGCGCCCCGACGGGCTGATCCTCATGGCGATCGACCTGCGAGGTTGGCACCCGGTCTACAAGGTGGTGAAGGAGCGCGGCGACATTCCCACGATCGTCTATGCCAACGTGTCCGGGTTCACCCCCACCTACACGGCGCTGCCGAAGGTCCCCAAGACGTTCCTGGGGGCCACGCCGGACGTCAACTGGCTCGCCCACGCCCTGCGGATGCTCCGCACCGTCTGGCGCAGCAAACGCCTGCGCATCCTCCGCTGCCCCACCAAGGGCTACGCCGAGGCGTTCAAGAAGGTCGCCCGCAGCGACGAGCTGAAGGCCGTCGCCGATTTCTACGCCAAGAGCGCCCGCAAGGTCGTCGAGCCCACCCCCGACCAGATCATCGAGGCCGCTAAGCACTACATCGTGCTGCGGCGCCTGATCCGCGAGGGCAACTACGACGGCGTGACGGTGAGCGGGCGGCTGTGCATCGGGGCCGGCGGGGCGGGTGCGAACCCGGCGTGCGTGGCGGTTTCCCGGCTGCTGGACGAGGGTTTGGTCGCGGCCTGCGAGGGCGACGTCCCCGCCGCCACGTGCCAGTTCCTGACGCTGAGCCTGTTCGACCTTCCCGGCTTCATGGGCAACCCCTCGCCGAACACGGTCAGGAACACGCTGATCGTCAGCCATTGCACCAGCGCCCTGAAGCTGGAGGGCATCGACAAGGCCTACCGGGCGCCGTTCGTGCTCCGCGATTTCCACGCCATGGGGGGCGTCTGCCCGATGGTCGCCTGGCCGGTGGGCAAGCGGGCGACGGTGATGGACCTGGTGGGATCGAGGCTGATCCTCAACGCCGGGCGCGTCGTCGCCAACACCGAGAGCATCCGCCAGCCCCCGTGCGGCGGCTGCCGGACCTCCGTCGAGTTCGCCCTCGACGGCGTCGACGACACGCTGAAGATCGGCGCCGGGCACCACAAGTGGTGCGTCCTGGGCGACGTGGCCAGGCCGATGAGGGCCTACTGCCGCCTGGCGGGCATCCAGGCCGCCGACCTGACGGGCAAGCCCCTCGCCGCAATCACGCGGACGACGGAAAGCGCCCGGCCCGCACAGGTTACAAACCTGTGCCACCCGCATGGCGGGAAACACCTGCCTGCTTACCGCAGGTAGGCAGGGCGCCCGCCATGGCACCCACAGAATCAACTGTGAACAGACGTAGACGTAGGGTGGGACGCCGCCCCGTAGGGGCAAGTCCCACCTTCGGGCTTTTTTGCGGGGCCTGCCGGTGGGAATCGGGTTTGATGAGATGGGCGCCGGGACACGCGGCGCATGACCATGACGAGGAGGCCGGACACATGCAGCGACCGACGCGTTGGCTCTGGGCTGGGCTCGTGCTGCTGTCGATCGGTTCGTTCTGCCGCGGGCAGATGGTGACGCTCCGGGTGGGCTCGCCGCGGGCCCGGGGTCCGGGGCCGGTGAAGGCCGGCGCGTCCAAGACGCCGACGGGCTACGTCGCCGAGACGAAGGTGCCCCCGAGGATCGACGGCTCGCTGGCCGAGGGCGTGTGGGCGAAGTCGCAGGTCCTCCGGCTGGAGCGGACTTTGGACGGGTCGGGGCGTGCGCGGCAGGGGACGGAGGTCCGCCTGCTTCGTGACGGGGAGCGGCTGTACGTGGGGCTCCGCTGCGCGGAGCCCTTCGCGGGGAAGCTGCGGGCGTCGCGGCGGACGCGGGACGAGGACCTCTGGGGCGACGACTCGGTGGAGGTCTTCCTGGGCACCGACGACGACTGGGACTACTACCACGTGATCGTGAACTCCCTGGGGGCGTTCTACGACGGCTTCAACAAGGACAAGAGGTGGAACGGGGACATTCGGGCGGCCGGGGCCGTCGGGCGGGGCGAGTGGTCCGCCGAGCTGGCGATCTCCCTGGCGGGCCTGAAGTTCCCCGTGCCCTCCGGCAAGACGCGGACGGGCACGGAGGTCAAGCGGTGGATCGCCAACTTCAACCGCAATCGCTACACCCGCGGCGGGCTGAAGGAGCTTTCCTGGTCGCCCACGTTCAGCGGAAACAGCCACGTGCCCAGACGCTTCGGCACGCTGCTGTTCGAGGACCCGCCCAAGGAGCTGCTTTCGGCGCCGAAGCCGGCGGGCGAAGCCGGCGGGGCGGTGAAGGTCCTGCGCGCCGCCGGGGGGAAGGGCGTGATCCAGTTCGACCTGTCGGCGGTCCCGAAGGCGGCGAAGGTGTATTGGGCGGACCTGGTCGTCCGCCGCAGCGGGCGGGTCACCGGCAAGGACGACGAGATCCTCGCGAACATCGAGATCTACCCGCTGAGGGCGCCGTTCACGGAGGGCGGCCGGCCGGCGGTCGCGGGCGAGGCCCTGGCCCTCCGGGGGGGTTGGTACGACCGCTTCGACGCGACCGAGGCGGTGCGGGCGTGGGCCGCCGGCAAGCCCAACGGGGGCGAGGCCCCAGATCGCGATGCATCGCGATCTGGAGTCCTCGGGTTCTTCGTGAAGACCTTCCCGCTGTGGGATTCGGCGGGAAGCTGCCTGGAGGTCGCCTACGCCGGGAAGTGCAAGGACCCCCCGCGCCAGCCGACGGGGCTGAAGGCCTTCCACCGCTCCGGGCAGACGTTCCTGACGTGGAAGGAGGCCCGGCTGGCTCCGGCGGCGGGTGCGCCCCCCGTGCGGGACCGGATGCGGTGGGCGGAGCTGCGGCGGGCTTTGGGCGCGGCGGACGCCGAGCGGGAGGTCCGCTACTGCATCTACCGCAGCGGCCGGGCGATCACCGCCGAGACGCTCCCCCAGGCCGAGCTCGTCGCCCGCGTCAAACCCCTGTCGTGCTGGAACGTCAACGGGCGGAACATCGAGCAGCCCATCGACGAGCTGCTGGGCGGGTACAAGCTCATCCACGGGCAGTGGAACCCCTTCAGCGGGGTCAGCGCGGACGGGAAGTACGGGCTGGACTGCCGCATGCAGCGGCTGGTCGTCCGCGACGGGGCCGCGCCCCTGCCGGTCGGCACCGGGCTGTACGTCCACACCGCGGCGGCCAAGGGCCGCTTCCACTACGCCGTGGTCACCGCCGTGGACGGCGTGCAGAACACCGCGGCCTTTTCGGCGGGCAACAGCCTCGCCGCCCCCCTCGCCGAGGCCCCCGCCGAGCCGGAGCCGGTCTTCCAGGGCGTGCTGCCGCGGCGGCCGTTCTGGGACTACGGCGAGCAGCGGCGGCACTACGTCCGCTGGGTCGCGCCGCCGCAGGGGAACCTGCCCTACCAGTACTACAACTGGATGGTGGCCGTCCCCGACAAGCCGGGCAAGGGCGTCCCGCTGGAGCTGAGCCTGCACCGCGACGGGTATGCCTACTACCGGACGCAGTACCGCATCGACCGGACGAGCATCGTGGTCGCCCCGCACGACTTCCCGCTGAAGACGTACTGGTACGGCTACCACGAGGCGGAGGGGACGCTGAAGTCGTTCCGGCAGGGGGTGATCCACAACTACACGGAGCGGCGGATCCTGTCGTTCCTGGAGTGGGTCGGGCGGAACTGGCCGGTGGACCGCGGGCGGACGATCGTCACGGGGATGAACGGGGGGGCCCTGCACGGGGCCCGCACCCTGCACCGGCGGCACCCCAAGGTGTTTGCGCGCTGCGTCGGTCGAGGGCGCGGCGGGAGGCTGATCGGCGGCATGGAGGTCATCTGGGGCAAGCGTCCGTGGGACGTGAGGACGAGCACGGGAAAGTCGATCTGGGACGAGTAGCCCCCGGCCGGCCGGCGGGCTCGAGACATGCGGGAGATGAGAGATGGCGCGAAGGCTGCTGGCGGGCGTGTGCGTGTGCTGTCTGGCGTGGGCGCAGGCTGAGGCGGGGGTGGTGGTCCGGGCCCGGTGGGGCCCGGCGGAGATCCGCTGCACCTACCCCGGGACGATGAAGGTGGTCGGGAAGGCCAAGGTCCCCCGGCTCGTGTTCGACCTGTCGGCCCTGCCGCCGGAGACCCGGATCATCGGCGCCTCGCTGCGGAACACCCGCGTCGGCCAGCCCACAGAGCCCATCCGGATATTCGTCGTCGAGAAGGTCGCCCCCGACGGCGGCTGCGCCTACGGCGGCAAGCCCCTGGCCCTGGAGCCGCCTTGGCACGCGTCCTTCGACGCCGCCGCCGCGGTCCGGCGATGGGTCGCCGAGCCGAAGACCAACCTCGGGCTGGCCTTCGACCCCGGAGAGAGCTTCCACCTGCCCCGGGCCTACCTGGAGATCTGCTGCGAGCTGCCGGCCAGGCCTCCCAAGCCCCCCCCGCAGGTCACTCACCTGAAGGCCGTTCACCACGACGGGCAGACCTTCCTGACCTTCAAGGAGCTGCCGAGGTTCCGCCCCAAGCCCGACCAGGTCCTCTGGGTCAGCCAGTACGAGCGGCAGAAGGCGACGCTGGCCTCCGGGGCGGGGAAGGGCTTCATGGGCCAGCCCAACCTGGCGGCGATCTACATCAAGGACCTTCGGGAACTCCAGATGATCGACGTGATCGACCCGCGCTCCGGCACGCAGGACTTTCCCAAGCTCGTCCGCCGGAAGGGCTTCCCCGACGTCCGCTACCGCATCTACCGCTCGAAGCAGCCGATCACCGCCGCCAACATCGCCTCGGCCGAGCCGGCCGGCGAGATCGGGCCCCTCCAGAGCTACGACGAGTCCATGCGGATCATCTCCTCCCACGGGGAGTACTACGACAAGCGCGAGGTCAAGACCTCGGTCATCCCCACCTACTGCATCGCCGACAACCGGTCCGTCCCGCCGGGGGAGGCCTTCTACGTCCACACCGCCCAGGACGACGGGAAGTACTATTACGCCGTCACCGTCGCCCTCGACGGCACGGAGAACCTCGCCGACGTCTCCGACGCCAACAGCCTCCCCGCACCCGTCGCCGAGAAAAAGGCCCCCCTCAAGCCGGTGCTCCAGTACGTCGAGGAGTACTCCTACCGCCAGCGGCAGTACACGGCGTGGAAGTACTACTGCTGGCTGGCCCCGCCGGTGTCCAACCTCGCCGGCCAGCACCCGCAGCGCGTCTCCATCAGCATCCCCAAGAAGTTCAAGGCCCCCGGCGGGCTCCTGATCGGCGGCGTCGGCGCCATCCCCGGCGACGACTGGGTCGTGCTGGGTTTCCGCAGCCCGCACGGCTACCTGGGCTACAACGAGGGCATCGGCACCTTCCTCTCCGTCCGCGACAGCAGGGTCCGATACTACGGCGAGCACTACGCCCTCTACATGATCCAGTGGGCCCTGGACCGCTTCAAGATCGACCGAAACCGCGTCATGATGACCTCCGCCACGCACTTCGCCTACCGACACCCCGAGCTGATCAAGTTCCTCCGGGCCGGGCACGTCGGCGCAGAGTTCGAGATCGACTTCGACCAGAAGTTCAACCCCCGCTCCGGCTCGCTCTACGGGCGCTTCGGCCCGCCCGACGCCGCCAAGACCGTCGACGGGCACAGGGCCTGGGACATCGTCAACCTCGCCTGGTACCTCAAGCAGGACCCCGCCAAGGACGCCCCCTTCCACTACGCCTTCCACGGGGGGAAGGAGTCGGGGCACGCGATCGAGTACGGCTGGCAGGACGACCCGAAGGGGTGGGCGGCCCTGCGCGACGCCCGCCAGCCCTACGTCGGCGGGTGGGGCGGCGGCGGCGTCAGCCGAGAGCTCTACAAGCTCATCTTCACCTGGCCGTGGGATAAGTCCGTCCCCGCCTTCTCCAACTGCTCCCTCGACGGCAACCCCGGCAACGGGGACCCCGCCGACGGCGACCCGTCGGGCACGATCAACGGCTACCTCCTCTGGGAGTACGAGGGCATCGTCGATACGCCCACCCGCTGGGAGATGACGGTGTACCTGGCCGCCGACGCCCCCCGCGACGGCTGCACCGTGGACCTGACCCCGCGCCACCGCCGGAAGTTCCACCCCAAGCGCGGACAGGAGCTCAAGTGGACCAACACCGACGTCGCGACCAAGAGGCAGATCGCCTCCGGCACCGTCGCCGCCGACCCGTGGGGCCTGGTCACGCTGAAGCAGATCGCCGTCGGCAAGGGCAGGAACCGGATCGTCATCACGGCCGGGCCGTGACGGATCGCCCATGGCGGCAGACGTCGGCGGTCATGGCACCGCAGACGTCGGCGGGCATGGCCGAGACGCCAGGTGGGAAGTGTCGGCAAAGGGGATTTTGAGATGAGGACATTTTCGCTGTCGATTCTCATTGGGTTGGCCGGTCAGGCCCTGGCCGCCGCGTCGCCGCCCGGCGGGGCCGAGCCCGCCAAACCGGCCGAGGAGGTCATCAAGGCCTCCGGCGTCAAGGCCGGGCTGTGCGTCCACCTCGGCGCCGGCGACGGGAAGCTGGCGGCGGCCCTCGGCAAGGCCGGGCTCCTCGTCCAGTCCCTGGCGGCCGAGCCGGCCGCCGTCAGGAAGGCCCGCGAGCACGTCCAATCGCAGGGGCTCTACGGCAAGGTCTCGGTGATCCGCTCGGGCCTCAAGAGGCTTCCCTATGCCGAGAACCTCGTGAACCTGGCGGTCGCGGAGGACCTGCCGGCCCTGCTCGGGGGGGGGCTGGAGCTGAAAGAGGTCTTCCGGGTGCTCGTCCCCAACGGCGTCCTGTGCTTCGGGGGGAAGGTGGACGCCGGCAAACTCAAGGCGGCCGGGTTCAAGGACGTCAAGACAGCCGGCGCCTGGACCGTGGCCCTCAAGCCTCGCCCGAAGGAGATGGACGACTGGCCCAGCCTTAATCACGGACCGGACCAGAACCCGGTTTCCGGGGACCTGCTCGTGGGCGGCGCGCCGACGCGGCTGCGGTGGCGAAATGCCTCGTCGTGGTGGGCCCGGGACCCCGTTCGCGGGTGGGTCTGCGCGGGGGGGCGACTGTTCTATCGCATCCACGACTTCTCCTACGGGCACGCGTGGACGGGCGTGAGCCTGATCGCGGTGGACGCCCGGAACGGTTTGTTCCTGTGGAAACGGTCCCTGGGAGGAATGCTTCGCAAGAGCGACGCCAGCGACCCCGCCCTGGCGGCGACCGCCGAGAGGGTGTACGTGTGCGTGGACCGCAGCGGCGTCCTGACGGCCCTGGACGCCGCCACCGGCAAGCGGGTCCGCACCTACAAGCAGGCCGGACGCGCCGGCGCCGTCGTCTGCCACGACGGCAAGCTCTACGTCAACAGAATGGCCCTCGACGCCGAAACCGGCCAAATCCTCTGGAAGAACGACGACGTGGGCGTGCAGCTCATTGCCGAGGGGCGTGGGTTCGGCCTGGCAGGCGACGTGAAGCGAGGGGAGG
>CAZNSB010000107.1:0-5357 GCA_964575155.1 uncultured Planctomycetaceae bacterium
AGATCAACGGCACGAAGGGCTCCCTGCGGTTCAACTTCGAGCGGATGAACGAGCTCCAGTACTACGACGCCACCGCCGAGCGGGCCGTCCAGGGCTGGACCACCATCATGTGCACCCATGGCGGCGACCACCCCTACGTGGAGGCCTGGTGGCCCGACGCCCACGGGCTGGGCTACGAGCACGGCTTCATCAACCAGGCGTACGACGTCCTCCGCATCCTGGCCGGAAAGAAACCCATCATCCCCATCCCTGACTTCCACGACGCCTACCAGACGCAGCGCGTCCTTGACGCGTCACTGCTCTCGGCGCGGCGGAAGCGGTGGGTGAAGCTCTCGTCAGTGAAGTAGCCGCGGGCGCGTCAGGGAGCCCACTGTCATTCTGTGCGTCATAAGAGATATGGATCTTCTCGGGGAACGTCTGTATATGCGCAGAAAGGAGAATGCCATGAACAGGATGCCGATGGGTGGCGTGTTCGTCCTGGCCCTTCTGTTGCCGACGGCTGCGCTATCGGGCGCGGCTGTGCCCGCCGAAAGCAAGGTCGAGGCGGTGACGGTGTACCGCGGCCAGGCGCTGGTGACGCGGGCGGTCAAGCTGCCGGGGCAGGCGGGCGAGCTGGAGCTCGTCGTCAGCGACCTGCCTGCACAGATCGTCGGTTCCAGCCTCAGTGCCAGCGGGGCCGACGGCGTGCGGATCCGCTCGGTCCGCTACCGGGCCGAGGCGACGGCCTCGGCCGTCAAGAAGGAGGTCGCCGACCTCGACGCGCAGTTGAAGGACCTGGAGGGCGTGCAGTACGGCTACAAGCGGACCCAGGAGCTGCTTCGGGCCAAGGCCAAGCATCTGGACAAGCTCGAGGCCTTCGTCGCGCCGACGGCCCAGGTGGAGCTGAGCAAGGGCGTGCTGAACCCGCAGACGCTGGAGAAGGTCAGCCAGTACGTCATCACGCGGCGCGAGCAGCTTCTGGCCGAGGAGCTGAAGCTGTACAAGGCCCAGCAGGAGCTGAAGGAGAAGACCGCCCTGCTGCAGCGGAAGCGCGCCGAGTTGACCCGCGGGTCGGGGCGGACGAAGCGCCAGGCCGTCCTCTTCGTGACCAAGGCGGCCGCCGGCGCCGGGACGGTCCGGCTGACGTACCTGGTGGGCGCCGCCCAGTGGTCGCCGGCCTACAACGTCCGCCTCGCCGCGGACGGCGGGTCCGTCACGGTCGAGTACCTGGCCGAGCTGAGCCAGATGGGCGGGGAGGACTGGCCCGGCGTGAAGCTGACGCTTTCCACGGCCACGCCCGCGATGAACGCCATGACGCCGATCCTGGCGCCGATGTGGGTGGACCTCCTCGGCGTGGCGGGCAAGGGCAAGCGCAAGCCCGTCGGCGGGTGGTCGTACAACCAGTACACGCAGACCAGGGCGGACCAGAGCCGCAAGCAGCTCGCCGTGCTGAACACCTGGGGCACCTTCAAAGGCAACATCGACGACGCGAACTGGGGGTTGAACCGGCTGGCGGCGGAGCAGCAGGACCTCGAGCTGAACGTCAAGGGGGAGTTCGTTCGCGGCGGGCCGGCCGGGGCGATGGCGGAGGTGCTGGCGGTCTCGTACGCCCTGCCGGGGTCCATGAGCCTGCCCAGCCGGTCCGACCGGCAGCTCGTCCAGATCAAGTCCCTCAAGCTCGCCGGGCGGTCGTTCCACGAGGCCATCCCCCTCCTGAGCAGCTACGTGTACCGCAACTTCCGTGTCCGCAACGACGGCGCCCTGCCCCTGCTGGCCGGGCCGTTCAGCGCGTACATCGCCGCCGATTTCGTCGGGAGGGGCTCGCTGCCCCTGGTGGCGCGCGGGCAGGAGGTCACCATCGGCTTCGGTGTGGACACCCAGCTCCGCTGCCGGCGCGAGCTGGTCGACAAGTCCGACCGCGTCTCCTGGGGCAGCCGGGTGCAGAACTTTCACTACCGTCTCCGGCTGGAGAACTTCAAGGACACGGCCGCGGACATCCGGCTGATCGACCGCATCCCGGCCAGCAAGGGCACCGACCTGAAGGTCTCCCTGGGCAAGCTGAAGGACAAGCTGTCGGACGATCCGGTGTACGTTCGCGACGATAGGGACCGTGGCCTGCTGCGGTGGGACATCCAGCTCGCCCCCCGCGCCGCCGGCGCCAAGGCCCGCCAGGTGGAGTACTCGTTCCAGATGAAGTACGCCAAGGGCGCCCACATCGGCCGGGAGGCCGCCGGCGCCCTCCAGCAGATGGAGATGGAGTTCCGCAAGGCCGCCGCCTTGGCGCACTGAGCTCACCGCCCGAGCTTCTCCGCCTCGGCGACGGCGGCGCGCATGGGTTTGAGGTTGTCGCGCAGGCGCGAGGGGCGATTGCGGGCGCGCCAGAGGCGGGCGAAGTCCTCGGAGAGGCTGCGCATGGGCTCGCCCAGGCGGCGGCCCGCGGCGGGGCCGAGGGCCCTGCCCTTGCGCAGCTCTCGCGCGGCCAGCACCCGCCGGCAGGCCAGCAGGTCCATCCGCCGCGCAAGGTCGAGCTCCGCCAGGGCCAGGGCCTCGAACTCATCGACGGCCGGCGGGGAGGGGATCCGCAGCTTTTCGACGGCCTCCAGCCGGCGGCGGACGGCGGCGGTCTTGAGGTTGGGGGCGTCGATGGCGCGGCCGCCCAGCATGTGGTCGGCCGAGGCCACGGCCGGGTCGAGCGGCTCGATGAGGGCGTGATAGAGATGCCCGGTGGGCCAGGCCCCCACGACGCGCAGGGACTCGGCCAGCCGGCCGGTGCGGTCGCCGAAGACGTGGAAGGTGAAGGCCTCGGTGAACCGGCTGAGCTTCACCTGTGCCCCGCCCCAGGCGCAGGCGGCGCCGAGGGCGAAGCCGTGCAGGCTCACGCCGAGGGTGTTGCGGTGCCCGCCGTCGCCCCAGTCGGTGTTCAGCAGCCCCTCGGCCCCGGATTCGCGTGCGATGCGGGCGAACTTGGTGATGTTGGCGTTGGCCTGGGCCATGCGCGTGCCGTGCGAGATCCAACTGTTCGTACCCGGGCAGCACATCAGCGGCAGGTGAGCCGCGACGAACTCGCCGGTGCGGTCGATCCGCCCGCCATGGGGGCTGTAGTCCCAGTTGAGCATCACCATGTCCTTGGGGACCTTCTCGATCAACTCCGGGTGGGCGAGGATGATGTCGCCCCAGATGTTCATCCGCTTGCCGTGCTTGAGGCAGAGCTTGTGGAGCTTGAGCACGAACTCCAGGTACAGCCGGCCGACGCCGATCTTCCCGGCCCGCCGCTTGCTGCGCCCAGTGCCGATGCGGCTGGTCTCGTCGCAGCAGGCGTTGAAGTCGTCGGCCTCCAGCAGCGGCAGGAACTCGTCGTACAGCTCTCCCATGAGGCGGATGCTGCCCGGGTCGGTGGGGCAGAGGTCTCCACGATAGCGTTCGCCCAGGGCCGCCGGCACCTCGGCCAGGTGGCTGTACTCCCCCAGCATGAGGATCTTCTCCATGTGCCCGAAGCTGGCCAGCGAACCCACCAGGCGGACGTGATGCCTCTTGGCGTGGGCCTGGATCGCCAGGATGTCCCCGGCGGAGAAGGGGCTGTACCCCGCGCCGATCGCCGGGTGACGGCGGTAGCGGAAGGTGTTCTCGATGTAGAGCTGGAGCTCGTTGAGCTTCCACCGTCCCAGCCGCTCGATCAGGGCCTTGACCGTGGCGACCTTCGGCACCTTCCCGCGGGAGCAGTCGTGATAGACGCCCCGGCGCCGAAGGTCGGGGGCGTCTTCGATCCGCATCGCCGGCAGCGCCGGCCCGTGAAGGGCGAGCAGGTCGCGCAGCGTCTGCAGGCCGTAGTACGCCCCGGGCGCCCGGCGGGCGCCGATCTCGACGCCCTCGGGTCGGATGGTCAGCTCGTAGGCCTGGGGGTTCTCGATCCGCCTGGTGCGCCGGATGCACACGGCCGCAGCGGCCGGCGCCCCCCGGCCGGTGCGCACGCGGGCGGCGACGCCGGCGCGGGCCAGGTCGTCGCGAAGCTGCCGCAGCGGCAGCCGGTCGCTGCTGTGGGCGCTGGCCAGCAGGGCGCCCTTGGCGAAGCGGAACCGCCCACCCAGGCGGCGGCATCTCTTGACCGGGATGAGGAGCCCGACGTTCTTCATGACCCGCCTTTCTTCACAGAAGTCTCCGCTCGGTCAGGCCGGGGATCATATACCCGCCTGACCGGCCGGGCAAGGGGGGAGCCGGTTGCGTTGTAGCCCGTGGCACGGCCGCCCGCCTGCCGGCGGTCAGGTCTCGGCCGTGCGCCTACAAGGCCTTGGGGCAACCACGCAAGATAGGGGGCATGGGCGATACGCCCAGGCCACGTTCCGGCTACAACGCAACCGGCCTGCAAGAGGGCGGGAAGTGTTGCCTTGGCCTCACGTCGGACATACAATGCCTTGCGGCAGGGGCAGGAGAACGCTTGAAGATGGCGAGCCCAGGGAACTTCACGTCGAACCGCCCAGCCGCCCACCTGGCTGTCAGCGCGGCGGTCCTGCTGGTGTCGGCGGCGTCGGCTGCGGGAGCGACGCTGGATGAGCTCTACGCCGCGGCCCGGAAGGCGGAGGATGCGGGGAGGTACGAGGAGCGAGAGGCCGCCGCCGGGGGCATCCTGGCCCGCGGCGAGGAGGCGGTGAAGTTCCTCGTCGCCAAGCTGGCCCTCCAGGCCGATCGCGTGGGCAGCGCCGAGGAGATCAAGGCGAGCGGCATCCGGGTGACGATCGGGCTGCTGGGGCGGATGAACAGTTACCCGCGGGCGCGGGCGGCCCTGAGCAAGCTGAAGCTGCACCCGGTGGAGGAGGTGGGCAAGTGGGCGGCTTACGCCCTGACCGCCGAGCCGCAGACGCGTCCGTCGGCTAGGGGCCCGTCGGCGACCGGGCCGGCGGGCGGGCGGATCCGGGGAGACCGCATCGTCACGGACGAGGGCTGGTTCCGGCGCCGGCGCCCGAAGAGGCCGCCGCCGGAATTGCCCGAGAAGATCACGAGGGCCTTCGTCATCAACATCCACGGGGCCATCAACCTGAACACCTCTGACACGGTCGCCCGGAAGGTGCTGAAGTGCAAGGGCGCCCCGGCGGAGCTGGTGGTGTTCGACATGAACACGCCGGGGGGGCGGGGCGATGCCATGAGCCGGATCGTCCGCCTGATCATGGAGGACCTGAAGGGCGTGTACACGGTCGGGTACGTCCATCCGGAGGCGTTCAGCGCCGGGGCCATCATCTCTCTGGCGTGCGACGAGAGCGTCCTTGCGCCGAAGGCGGTCATCGGCGATGCCATGCCGGTGCTGATCACCTCGCAGGGGGAGTTGGTGCCGGTCCCGGACGCCGAGCGCGGGATGTTCGACTATAATCTGACCACGCGGCAAAAAA
>CAZNSB010000107.1:5367-12452 GCA_964575155.1 uncultured Planctomycetaceae bacterium
CGGCGGCCCGTGCGGAGATGCGGCTGATCGCCGGGGAGAACGGGTACAACGTCGCCATGTGCGAGGCGATGATCACCCTGAGAATGGAGATCTGGAAGGTCCGCAACCCGCGCACGCGCGAGGTCCGCTTCGTCGATGCCGCCCAGGCCCGGCGCTACGTCTCCGGCGGCCCGGGGGAAAGGCCGATGGACTTCTCGCCCGCCCCCGACGGGCCGTGGGAATACCTCGGGACCGTCGACGGCCCGAAAGAACTCGTGACCATGACCACCGACGAGGCGCTCGCGCTGGGCTTTGCCGAGCGCGTGTTCGAGGACATGGAGGCCCTCAAGCGGCACTACAACGTCGTCGCAGAGCCCCGCGTCCTGGGGGACAAGTGGTCGGAGCGGGTGATTGACTTCCTCAGTTCGCCGGCGGTGATGGGGCTGTTGCTGTTCGTCGGGGTGCTGTGCGCGTACGTGGAGATGCACACCCCCGGCTTCGGGGCCGCGGGGATCGCGGCCATCCTGTGCTGCGCGCTGTTCTTCGGCAACCAGTTCCTGACGGGCATGGCCAACTACCTGGAGATCGGGCTGTTCGTGGTCGGGGTGGTGCTGCTGATCGTGGAGATCTTCGTCACGCCGGGCTTCGGCGTGCTGGGCGTGGCGGGCATGCTCTGCTGTGGGGTCGCCCTGCTGACGATGCTGGTGGCGAATCCCCCGGACAAGCTGCCCTTCCCCGACACGGACCTGGACTGGAGCGTCTTCAGCCACGGGGCGCTGGCCATGGCCACCGCCTTCATCGCCGCCATCATCGCCGCGGCGATTGTCGCGCGGTACCTGCCGGAGGTTCCCGTGGCCGGACAACTGGTGCTGCCCCCGCCGGAGGTGCCCGCGGCGCCGCCGGCCACCGAGGACGCCGAGATCGTCGGCATCCAGCCCGGGCAGGTCGGAAAGGTGGTCCAGATCTGCCGGCCGGTGGGGAAGGTCCAGATCGAGGGCAAGCTGTGCGACGCCATCGCCGACGGGGCGTTTCTGCCGGCGGGGACGGGCGTGGTGGTCCTGCGCAACGAGGGCAACCGGATCGTGGTCGAGGAAAAGACCGGCTGAGCCTTGCGGGCCGGCCGGCATGCGGCGAGGCAGCCATCATGATAGGGAAGATTCTTCTGATCATCGCGTTGCTGGTGGCGGCGCTGCTGCTGTTCGCGGCGGAGGTGTGCACGCCGGTGTTCGGGCTGCTGGCGGCGGCCGGACTGGCCTGCCTGGCGTGGATGGTGTATGTCTTTTTCCAGATCAACCAGACCCTCGGCGTGGTGGCGATCGTGGCGCTGGTCTTCTTCCTGCCCGTGTACCTTTGGCTGCTGGTGAAGTACCTGCCCCGGACGGCCGTGGGGCGGGTGCTGCAACTGCGGACCCGAAAAAAGGACGCCGGCGAGGGAACGCCCGAAGCCGGCACTCAGGAATCCCTCATCGGCCGGACCGCCGTCGCCGAGACGACCCTCAGGCCCAGCGGCGCCATCCGCGTGGATGGCCGGCGCGTCGTGGCCACGGCCGAATCCGGAATGATCGCCAAGGGCGCAACCGTCGAGATCATCCGGGCGGTCGGCATGAACGTCGTCGTGCGGGAGGCGACGGACTCCGCGTGAGCCCGCGCCGCCCGGGCGGAAATTGCAGGCGCCGCGGCCCTTGCCTTCGGCGGGCGGCGCGGATATAAATGAGGCGCTCTCAATCGAGCATGTGGCGGTGAAATCCGGACAGAAGAAAAGGGTACGAACATGTTAGCAGTCGAAGGCTGGGTATGGGTGCTGGTGGGGGCCGTGGTCCTGATTGTGCTGGTGCTGCTGGCCATTATCGGCCGGTTCATCAAGCTGTGGGTCCAGGCGTACTTCGCCCGGGCGGACGTCCGGATGGTGGACCTGATCGGGATGGCCCTGCGGAAGGTGGACCCGCGCGTGATCGTCCTCAGCAAGGTCCGGGCCGTCCAGGCCGGGCTGGAACTGGCGACGCGCGACATGGAAAGCCACTACCTCGCGGGCGGGCGGGTGCCCAACGTCATCACCGCGCTGATCGCCGCCAACCGCGCCAACATCGCCCTGACGTGGATGACGGCCACGGCCATCGACCTGGCCGGGCGGGACATCCTCGAGGCCGTTCAGACCTCCGTGAACCCCAAGGTCATCGACTGCCCGGACCCGGCGGCGGGAAAGACCACCGTGGACGCCGTGGCCAAGGACGGCATCCAGGTCAAGGCCAAGGCCCGGGTGACGGTCCGGGCGAACATCGACCGTCTGGTGGGCGGGGCGACCGAGGAGACCATCATCGCCCGCGTCGGCGAGGGCATTGTCACCACCATCGGCTCGGCCGACACGTACAAGCAGGTGCTGGAGAACCCCGACCTGATCTCAAAGAAGGTGCTGGAGAAAGGCCTGGACGCGGGCACCGCCTTCGAGATCCTCTCCATCGACATCGCCGACGTGGACGTGGGCGACAACATCGGGGCCAAGCTCCAGGCCGATCAGGCCGAGGCCGACAAGCGCCGCTTCCAGGCCGAGGCCGAAAAACGCCGGGCCATGGCCACGGCCCGGGAGCAGGAAATGCAGGCGATGGTCCGGGAGAACCGGGCCAAGGTGGTCCTGGCCGAGGCGGAGATCCCCCTGGCCATTGCCGAGGCCTTCCGCGGCGGGAACCTGGGCGTGATGGACTACTACCGGCTGCGGAACATCCAGTCGGACACGCAGATGCGGGAGAGCATCGGCGGCGGGCCCGCGGAGCCCGGCGGCGGGCAGCCGCCCAAGGCCTAAGGCCTCCCCGCAGCGGCGCGCGAGAGTCGCGTATGAACGTGGTTGGGTACATCCTGTCGGCCGGGGACGACGGCCTGGGAGGGCTGGAGCGCATCCTGGTCATCGTCGTCTTCCTGGTCATCGCGGCGGTGGCCTCTGTGGCGGGCAAGCTCAGGGAGAAGGCCCAGCGCGAGCGGGCCCGGCGGGAGGAGGAGCAGCACGAGCGGCAGGCCGGCGCCGGCCGGAAGCGACCGCAGCCCCGCCCGCCGCCGCGGCGAACCCCCGCCGAAGAGGCCGCCGTCATGCTCCGGGAGCTGTTCGGGGAGAGGA
The DNA here is from genome assembly GCA_964575155.1 of uncultured Planctomycetaceae bacterium. Taxonomy (GTDB): domain Bacteria; phylum Planctomycetota; class Phycisphaerae; order SM23-33; family SM23-33; genus CAZNSB01. The sequence goes on from CAZNSB010000107.1 coordinate 8,453, forward strand.
CCGAGGCCCCGCCGGCGCCGCCGCCCCCCCGGTCGCGGGCCGTCCGCCCGGCGGCGCCGAAACGGACGCGGAGGCCCGGCGACGCCGTCCAGGGCGGGGTCGAGCGCTCGGAGGGCCGGCTGAGCATCGAAGAGCCCCAGCGTCGGCAGCGGCTGGCGGACGTGGAGCGCCTCCGCGCCGGCATCCGGGGCGAAGCCGGCTTGGAGGCCCGCAGGATCGGCTTCCAGGTGGACCTGTCCGGCCGCCGCGCCGCCCGGCGGGCCATCGTGTACATGGAGATCATCGGGCCGCCCAAGGCCCTGCGAGACTACCCGGAGCGCTGGGAACTCTAGGCAAGGCCGGCGGGATCCCGCACCATGGCTGAGATAAGGAAGATCCTCCACGCCACGGATTTTTCCGACTTGTCGGCCTGGGCGTTGGACTACGCCATACTGCTGGCCGAGAAGTGCTCCGCCGAGTTCCACTGCGTTCACGTCGTTGACGACAGCTACCGGTACTGCCTGGCCCTGGATGCCACGACGATCCCCGCCGGGCCCCCCGTCGAGCAGCTGGTCGAAGCCGCGAGGAAGCAGATGGACGAGCTGGTCGCAAAGAAAGTGCTGGCGGACCGGGCGGTCGTCAGGCAGGTTCTCCAGGGCCGACCTTTCGTGGAAATCATCCGTTACGCCCGCGCCAAGAAGATGGACCTGATCGTGATGGGCACGCACGGGCGCACCCGCCTCAGCCACGTGCTCATGGGCTCGGTCGCCGAGAAGGTCGTCCGCAAGAGCCCCTGCCCGGTGCTGACCGTCCGCCACCCCGAGCAGGAATTCGAGATGCCGTAGGGCTTCGTCAGGATTGAATTGCCGTGTTCACGCGATGCCGACAGCATCAACAGCGCCGAACGGCCAGGCGCGTGGCTGGCCGTTCGGCGCTGCTCCAAGGTGGAACGGACCCCATCTTGTCAGGCGGCTGTACCCGTCGCAGGACGGCCCTCCCGTGACCGCCGAGCTGAGCGATTTCGACCGCCGCCTGCTGGACGCGGTGCAGCGCGGGGTGCCGCTCCTGCCCCGCCCGTGGGGGCAACTGGCCGCCGAGCTGGGTGCCGCCGAGGGGGCGGTCATCGCGCGGGTGGCGGCCCTGTCCGGGGGGGAGGGGATTCTCAGGGAGGTGACCGCTTTCTTCGACGCCGCGGCCTTGGGCTATGCCACCACCCTGGTGGCGGCACGGTGTGCCCCGGACGCACTCGACGCCGCCGCCCCGGCCGCCGCCGAACATCCCGGCGTCAGCCACTGCTACGGGCGCGATGCGGAGCTCAACCTCTGGTTCACCCTCGCCGTCGGGCCGGACTCGGCCCTGGGCCTGGACGCGACCCTACGGGCGCTCCGCCGCATCATCCGGGCCGGGCGGCTGATCTCCCTGCCCGCCGTCCGCCGCTACAAGCTGCACGTCCGCTTCGACCTGGCCGAGCAGGCCGGGGCCCCCGCCCCCCGGCCGGGGCGCGTCAGCCAGGCCGGCGCTTCTTCCCCCGCCGTCACCCCCGACCAGGTCCAAGCGATCCGGGCGCTCCAGGCGCCGCTTCCGGCGGCGCCCCGCCCGTTCGACCAACTGGCCCGGGCCGCCGGCATGAGCGGGGACGACCTGCTGGTCCACGCCGCCGACTTCCTCGCCGCCGGGTGGATGCGCCGCTACGCCGGCGTCCTCCGCCACCGCCAGGCTGGGGCCGCCGCCAACGCCCTCGTCGCCTGGCAGGTGCCCGAGGACGACGCCGACCGGTTCGGCCGCCGGGCGGCCGGGTTCGGCGCCGTCAGCCACTGCTACCTCCGCCGGACGGGGCCGGGCTGGCCATATAACCTCTACACGATGGTTCACGGCCCGGACGAGGGGGAGGTCGGCGGGACCATCGGGGCTCTCGCAGCCGCCGGGGGCGACTACCCGCGGGCGGTCCTGCCGACGGCGCGGGAGTACAAGAAGGCCCGGGTGCGGCTGTTCAGTCCGGCCGTCGCCCGCTGGGAGGCCGCCGTCGCGGACTGAGCTGGCCCGTCAGGGAATCCACTGGACGCCCTTGCACGCGGCGGCGTGGCGGGCCATCTGCTCCTGGAAGTCCTGGTAGAACCGGTCGTAGCCCCAGTCGGCCGCCAGGCCCAGGTAGGGCAGCGACTCGTCGTGCGTGTGGTCGGCGTTCCAGACCTTGTGAATCTCCTTCAGGTACGCCCGGGCCTTTGCGGCGGCGGCGGCGCGGGCGGCGTCGCCGGACTTTTCGGCCTGGGCCATGGCGTCCCGGAGGAGGCGGTGGATCTTCAGGTCGTCCATCCCCTCGCCCATCGCGACCATGGAGATGGACCGCAGCAGTTTCCCCTCGACGCGCTGGGCCAGCATGCCCCGGACGGTCAGGTGCCAGTACTGGAAGTTCCGCGCGCCGCTGGCGATGAGCATCAGGCCGACCTGGTACCGCACCCGCTCGTCCAGGTCGTTCTTGCTCCCGGCAAAGCCGAAGTCCTTGCCCTGCTTGCGGGTGTAGGCGTAGACCTCCGGCCCGACGAAGTCGGCCGGCTCGTCCAGGTTGGGCAGGGTGTAGTACGGAAGGATCTTCTCCCACACCCAGAAGCCGGCATCGATGGTGGTCAGGGCGTTGGGCACGGCCTCGGTCACCCACCCCATCTTCGGGCAGGGCCGCCCGTGGGGCTTGGTGCCCGTGAACTTTCCGTGCGGCTGGGGCTCGTCCCAGGTCATCCAGATCAGCCGGGGCCACTCCGGGTGCTTCTGGCAGTACGCCTCCACCCGCTTGACCTCGGCCAGGAAGTCCTCCTTGTTGTGCTTGACGGTCTTGATCAGCCGGCCGCCGCCCCACTGCGGGCCGAGGTCGGCGTCGGACCAGAGGGTCACCGCCGCCGTGACGCCGTGTGACTTCATCCACTGGATCTTCTTGCCCAGGGCCTCGAGGTCCACGTGGGGCTTGCCGTCGGCGCCGCGGACGTACCTGAAGATGGCGCGGCCGACGTTGATGTGGTTGAACCCGGTCTTGTTGCAGATCCGCATGGTTTCGTCATTGAGGGGGTCGGACTGGAGGATGGGCCCGACGGAGATGTCGCGGAGGTCCGGCAGGGCCATGTCCTGGACGCGGAGGGTGGTGGGGATCGACCGCAGCGGCTTTCCGCCGGCGAGGAGCTGCACCTCGCCGCGGTAGGTACCCGCCTTGGCGTCGCGCGGCACGACGAAGCTGAGGACGAAGTACGGCATGCCGCGCTTGCCGTCCAGGCGGACGGGCCCGGTGACCGTCCGCAGCAGGTGGGAGCGGTTCTCGCCGAGGAACCCCGGCAGGTGCTCGACCTCCGTCAGCGGCAGCCGCTCACCCCCCGCACCCGCCAGGGCGCCGCCCTTGCCCGCGATCTTCACCTCCCCCAGCGGGCGGGTGTGGTACACGCCCAGGAGGAAGACCACCCGCTGGCCCTTCAGGCCGAAGCGGTCCAGCCGATCCGCACGCTCCCGCGGGTAGGGCAGCGAGCAGTACCGCGGCGAGATGTCCAGGCAGAACCCCAGGTGCATGTTCGTCGGCCGGGTGCACACGAAGACGCCGTCCTTGACGTGCGGCTTCAGCAGCTCGTCGAAGCGGATGGTCACCTTGGGCTGCTCCATGAGCACGGCGTCGTCGAGCCACCAGGTTCCCGGCTGGTCCGCCGGCCGGACGAACTGCGGGCGCTGGTCGAGGGTGATGGCGAGCTGGGCGGCCTCGCCGGCCGCGGTCATGCACATCTCCGGCAGGCCCCAGTCGGTGAAGCTCTTCACCAGGGGCTGGCTCTTGAACCAGTCGCGGGTGTAGCACTGGGGGAAGATCCACGCCGCCCTGCGGGCCGCCAGGCCCTCTCTCAGCCTCCTCTTGCGGCGCTCATCGAGGTTCTTGGCGATGACGTTGCCGTCCCAGTCGGTCAATCGTTTCCCCCGCCAGTCGGTGAGGAGTCCCCGCCACCCGCTGTCGAAGCCCGTCAGCGTGACGTACCCGCCGCGCGAGGTGTGGATGCCG
>CAZNSB010000108.1:0-1952 GCA_964575155.1 uncultured Planctomycetaceae bacterium
ACGGTGAAGGTCTGGAACTACAAGGTCCCCGAGCGGTGGAACTTCCAGACGATGGGGCAGAGCTGCTGGGGCAACTACTGGCGGGCGATGCAGCCGGCGCTGGAGGAGGCGGCCGCCAGGGGCGGCAAGGAGGCCGCCCGCAAGAAGCGCTCCGAGCTGCACCGAAAGTACATCGACTTCCTGATGGACCACCGCTTCATGCCCACCCAGCAGTACAGCGGGGCGCTCTCCCCGTCGCTGGCGGACATCCCCTACTGCGTGGGCGAGCGCGGGGGCAACACCATCTACCTCAGCGGCAACTTCCGCTTCCCCGCCTACCCCGACGAGGGCGCCCCGGAGATCAGGAAGCTCAAACAGGCTTTCTGGAAGGCCAAGGAGAAGCTGCTCACGGACGCCGGAAAGGGCGAGGATCTCAAGAAGCTCCAGGCCCGCCGCCAGGTCGAGCGGGCGGCGGTGGGGAAGAAGCGGCTGGGTCGGCGGGCCCGGGCCAAGGCCCTCGATGAGGTCAACGACCGGTTCGAGGCCGACAAGGACACCCTGCTGGCGACCTCCGCCAAGGCCGGGGAGTTCAAGAAGCTCAGCCAGGCCCACCAAGCCGAAAAGGCCGCGGCCCTGGCCGGGATGATGGCGCGTTACCAGGCCGGCAAGGCCAGGGGGCTGAAGGAGCTGCGCCGGCGCTGCGACGCGGTCATCGCCCTGGACGCCAAGCTCCGGGCCGAGGGAAAGTACGCCCACCCGGAGACGCTGATGGACATGTCGCTGGTGTACATCGGCGACGAGACCAGCGACTGGGCGCGGATGCGCCGGAACTCCGACGCCATCCGCCGGGCTTGCCCGGAGCTGATGATCATGATCGGGGGGTCGTTCCCCCGGAAGGAGCTGGACGGGATCATCGACATCTACGACCCGCAGATCGGCGGGGGCTCGAAGACCTACAGCCTCAGCGAGGAAATGACCGGAAAGATCGCCGAAAGCCAGGCGCGCGGCGAGCGGTTCTTCTGGTACGACGCCGCCGGGCCCATGCTGCCGTTCCCAAACGTCCAGTGCGAGGAGCCCCTCATCGCCGCCCGGGCCGTCTTCTGGATGACCTGGAAGTACGGCGTGACCGGGTTCGAGTACTACTGCTACGCCATCTGGAGCCATAACTTCCCCCGCAAGGACAAGAAGACGGGCAAGTGGCACCGCTGGCCCCAGAAGCCCTTCACGCCGTGGGGGTGGGGCCAGACCAACGGCGACGGCATGCTGTACTACCCCGGCCCGGACGGGCCCTTCAGCTCCGTCCGCTTCGAGAACATCCGCGACGGCATCGAGGACTGGGAGAGCCACTTCGTCCTCCGCGACTGCCTCGAGGCCCTCAAGAAGAAAGGCGCCGCCTCCGACCGGGCCAAGGCCCTGATCGCCAAGGCCGCCAAGCTCCTGAAGGTCCCCGACCAGGTCGTCAAGGACCTGAAGACCTGGACCTGGGAGCCGGAGGTCCTCCTGAAGGCCCGCCGCGACCTCGGCGAGACCCTCGACGCGGTCAGCAGGCTGGTGACGGAAGAGGAGATCGTGGCGGTCCGCCTGGCGCGGAAGAAGGCCGAGCTCGCGCAGCAGTACAAGATGCTCAAGGAGCGCGCCGCGGCGGCGGCGAAGGCGCCGAAGCCGTAGCGCCTCCGCCGACACGGCTGCACACAACGCAGCCGTGGCACCCGGCACCTGGCTCGGCGCAGCGGGCGCAGATCAACAAAGGGAGACCGCACCATGCGTCGCGAAGCGGGCGTGCTCGCCGTCGTCGGGGTCTTCGTGCTCGCCTCGGTCCCGGCCGGGGGAGGAGTCGTCGAAGGCGCCCTGCCGGAGGGGCGCAAGACGCTGTACCGGTTCAGCTTCGACGACGCCCGCGGCACGCACTGGCAGGGCTTCCGGGAGACCAAGAACACCTTCGGCGGCACCGCCGGGGCCGCCCGGGCCCGGTG
>CAZNSB010000108.1:1962-10093 GCA_964575155.1 uncultured Planctomycetaceae bacterium
TTCGTGGAATAGATGCCATGGAACAACCTGCGCCGGTTGGCTGCCGCTACGGCCTGCCGAACCGCGTCGCGCGCGACTACGACCACAGCCGGCTGCCCGCCAACCGGTACTTCAGCTTCGCCTACTACGTCGAGGACGCCAAGGCCCTCCGGGTGACGTTCCTGAACGCCACGAAGCACAAGCTCATGACGGCCGGCATCGAGAAGCCCCGGCAGGGGAAGTGGACGCGGGTCCGCTTCAACATGCTGGCCGTCGCCGGCGGCGAGCCCCTGCCGGAACAGGCCGACCTGGGCGACCGGCTGACGCAGGTGACGATCCGGGCCGAGGGCGGCGGGCCCAGGCCCCTGATGATCGTGGACGAGATCGAGGTCTTCGAGGTCCCGGGCCAGAAGGTCAAGGCCCCGGCGCGGCGGGTGCTCCCGGTGAAGGTCTTCAACCGCGTCGCCGTCAAGCTGGTCCTCGAAGAGCCCGCCGCCCTGGCCGGCAGCGACCTCGCCCTGCCGCGATTCCCCGGCGCAAAGGACGTCGCGGTGACCTGGATCTACGACGCCCCGCGCGGCCCGGACCGCAGCCTCTGGCTGGCCAAGGCGCTCGCCCGGCAGGGGTGGAAGGGCACGTGGATGCTCCGCCCCGGCTTCCCGGCCGCGGAGAAGATGATCCCCGAGCTTCGGAAGCTCGGCATGGAGATCGGCGCCCTGCCGCGGTCGGCGCACTGCCTGCTGGGGCTGAGCTATCCCGAGTGCCTGGACGAGACGATGTCCTCGCGGCTGGGGCTGGTGGGGCACCTGAAGTCGCCGCCGGTGGCGTTCGAGGTCCCCGACGACACGCACCGCGGCGGGTACCAGCCCTTCTGGATCGGCACGATGGGCATGCGGGCCGTCCGCGACGCCGGGTTCGGCATCGAGAACAGTTGGGGCAAGTACTGCTACCTGGGCTGGCTGAAGCCCCCGTACCCCAAGTGGGGCGGCGACGTCTGCGACTGCATGATGCAGCTCTACGTCCGCCGCACGGGGCTGACGGAGCGGGTGAGCAAGTTCCCCGGCCGGCCTCACGAGCACTACGGGTGGGAGGAGAACTACACCCAGCCGCTGTACGGCTCGCGCGAGGTCTACGGCAAGGTGCACGAGTTCGGCAACGCCCGGCAGCAGATGCCGCAGCAGATGGCGCGGCTGTTGGAGTACGTCCGCCGCTTCGACCTGGGCAAGGTGATCGTGCTGAAGACGCAGGGCATCCCGCGCGACTGCCGGTCGGTGCTGGAGAAGGTCCTGGCGACGTACGGCGGGCGGAAGGACTTCTGGTACCCCACCTTCGGCGAGCTGGGGACGTACGAGTACCTCCGCGCCCACTGCCGGGCCGTGCCGGTCGCGGCGGGGAAGCGCGGCCGGGAGGTCGAGCTGGCCGTGGAGATGGCCGACGTGAATCCGCTCCGCATCCGCGGGCCGCTGACCGTCGAGATCCGCCGGCCCGTCAAGGTGGCCAAGGTCCTCGTGGACGGCAAAGAGGTCCCGTACCGCGCGACGGATCAGGGCGGCAGCTTCGACGTGCCGCTGTCGAGCCTCCTCCGCCGGCCGCTGACCGCGAAGCTCAAGCTCAGCGCGCCGGCCGTCACCGTCCCCGGCCGCGCGGGCCTGCGGCTCGACCTGGCGAACCCCGGCAGCAAGCCGCTCTCGTTCGAGGTGGACTATCTCGTCCCCGGAAGCTGGGGCATGAAGGTCCTGCGGCTCTGGTCGGCGGTGGCCGTCCGGCTCCGGGCGGGGCAATCGAAGACGTTCGACGCCGAGGTCCGCACGATGGACGAGGCCGGCTTCGGCGTCTGGCCGGTGGTGGCGAGGCTGAAGGTGCAGACGCCGGACGGGCCGGTGTACCAGTACGCGGCGGCGGAGCTGACGGTCGCGCCGCGGGTGTTCGTCAAGACCCAGCCGTGGCTGCCGCTGTTCCTCCCGCCCAAGGGCCGGGTCAAGGTCCGCGTGTACGTCAGCCGCGACACCAAGACCGACCCGCTCATGTACGGCGCCTTCAAGGGCCGGCGGCTCGACCGCTTCATCCACAGGCCGGTGCCGAAGTCGGGCAAGGGCACCCTCACCGTCCGGTCCGCTCCCGGCTTCAAGATCACCCCGGCGAAGGTCGACTTCGACCTGCCGGCGGAAGGCTCGGCCAAGCTCGACTTCCTCATCGAGAACACCTCTCCGCCGCCGGACCCGCAGTTGCCGTTCTTCTTCGATCCAAGGGTCGCGCTGGAGGGCACCGGCGAGGTGGCGATCGCCGCCGACCCCGTCCGCGTGCACGTCGACCCCAAGCTGGCGTACAAGCCGCTGGACGGCCGCGGGCTGGTGCTGTACGCCGGCTTCGACGGCACGGCCACCCCGAAGACCGTCCTCGACCCGAAGCAGGCGCAGCAGCGATACGGGCCCGTCGTCCACCGCCGCCCCGGGCGGGGCAGGGACGGTAAGGGCGCCCCGATGTTCCTCGCCGAAGGCAAGAAGGGCCAGGCCCTGGGCAACTCGTCGGCGTGGTTCGGGACGGAGCGGAACTTCAACCCCTCGGCCGGGTCGATCCTGTTCTGGTGGAAGCTGCCGGCGGCGGCGCGGAAGGGGCGGTACAACCTGTCCATCGTCGGCGGGGGGCTGACGGGGTCGTGGTACACGTTCTGGGCGAAGTACGAGCGAGGGCGGCTCCAGGTCAGCTACGTCTCCCTGGGCCCGGAGGATCACCGCGTGGGGGCCCTCTGGCCGAAGGACGACGCCTGGCACCACGTGGCCGTCACCTGGGACTTCTTCGCCAAGGCCCTGCGGCTGTATCTGGACGGCAAGCTTCTCAGCGAGGACAAGGACGCGTCGAAGGAATGGCTCACCATGCCTCAGCAGCTCCGCCGGCACATGCGCGACTTCCCCGGGTGGAAGGACTACTACAAGGGCGAGTACGCCGGCGGCCCGCCGGGCGGGGGGTACTCGTTCAAGTTCGGGCAGGTCGCCCTGTCGGGGGGGCTGAGGCCGAGGGCGGACGTCTCGTACATGGACGAGCTGTACGTCTTCGACCGGGCGCTGACGGCCAAGGAGATCATCCGGCACATCGCGCACGGCAAGTAGCGCGCGGCCGATCGTGCAGTGATGGATCGGGTGCCACTGCTGCGTAGTTTGCAGCAGTGTGAACGGTTCGGACGGCTGCAGACTACGCAGCCGTGGCACCGGCGCGAGACGGCATTCGGCGCAGCAGGTTGCAGGCGCGGGGAGGAGACGGTACCCTGTTGCGGCGATCGAAGGGATTCCACCCGCTGAAGCGGGTGGCGTTCGAGCAGAAAGGGGTGGCTTTCGAGAAGGAGTGCACAGATGGACATGAGGACTCGCAGCAGTCTTGTCGTTGCGGTGATCGTGGCCTTCCTGGCGGCGCCCGCCGTCGCCGAGGAGATGAAGTTCACGTGCAGCCGGGACGTGTGGGTCTCCGCCGTCGGCGAGGAACGCGACCACAGCATGGGCAGGACGCCCACCATGAAGCTCAAGACCATCCAGGAAATGTGCATCATGGACTTCGACCTGTCGAAGCTCAAAGGGCGCACCGTCGGCGGCGGGTGGCTGTGCTTCCACATCGTCCACGACCCCGAAGAGGTCAAGCGCATCAACATCCCGCTGGACCGCAAGCACTTCCTCAAGGGCATCGGCGTCTCCACCGTCTCCGCCGACTGGGTCGAGGGCCAGGCCAAGGTCAACTACACCGTGGACAAGGTTGGCTTCGGTGCGACCTTCAAGGAGGCGTCCTATTCCAGGAGGCCCTGGGCGTGGGCCGGCGGCGACCTCACCGACGTGACCTTCTCCAACGGCAACACCCTCCAGTCCCACGCCGACCTGGAGGAGACCGGCAACCTCTGGGCCCGCGTGAAGATTCCCGACTACCTGATCCAGTCGCTGATCGTCCGCGACGGCTTCGGCCTGTGCCTGATGGACGAGATCGGCTACGCGCTGGCGAACAACTTCATCCACTCGCGCGAGCAGACGGCCTTCGCGCCGTACCTTCTCGTCGACGTCGTCGGCGCCGACAAGGCGCCCCCGCCGGCGCCGAAGGTGGCGGTCCGCCCGGCCGCGAAAGAGGCGCACATGACCACCGGCGCCGTCGCCATCGACCTGGCCGGCTCGGCCGACACGTTCTGCTACTTCGTCAAGGTCAACGGCAAGGATCTCGCCCGCTGGCGCATCCCCCATCCCAAGAAGGGCAAGAGCACCATCGTGCTCGACGACGTGAAGGGCGGCGAGGCGATCTCCGTGGAGGCGGTCGCCTGCGACGCCTCCGGCAACCGCTCGCCGTCGGCCAAGGCCGCCGGGGAGGCCTCGCCGGCCCTGGCGGCCGTGCCCAAGCTGCCCGCCTCCGGCTGGAGGCCCGCCCCCGGCGACCCGCCCCTCCGCGGCGGAAAGCTCCGCGTCTGGGCCCTCCCGGAAATCTGCAAGGTCAAGTATCACAACGGGCAGCTCTTCGAGGCCGCCGAGCTGGGTGCCGACCCGCTGGCCTACCAGAAGGCCAACAGCGTCTGGGAGGGCTCCAGCGGCACGATCCGGACCTTCGGTGCCCGCGGCGAGATCGTCGCCTTCCAGCTCTGCATCGAACGCGCCGACCGCAACACGCCGCTGACCGGCATCTCCATCGCCCTCGACGGGCTCACCGGGCCGGGGAAGATCGACGCCGACCGCATCAAGCTCTTCCGCATCTGGTACGTGGGCCTGGCCGAGTACGCCGTCCCCCTGCCCGCGGGTGAGAAGATCGAGATCCCGTACAAGGAAAACAAGCTCGGCAACCGCCAGCGCAACCAGCAGGTCTACGTGGACATTGCCATCCCGCAGACGGCCAAGGCCGGCGACTACACCGGCAAGATCCGCATCGCCGCCGACGGGGTCGACCCCTTCGACCTCCCCGTCAAGCTGAAGGTCTACGACTACGCCATCCCCGACAAGATGCGCTTCAACCCCGAGCTGAACATCTACGCCGCCCCCGGCGGGCGCCCGGGGAACAAGGTCTGGTTCGAGAGCTTCCGCGTCGCCCACTACAACCGCTGCACGCTCAGCATCACTCAAGCCGGGCACAGCGATGGGATCAAGGTCCCCGTGCCCCTCGCCGGGAGCGGGGCGAACGTTCGGGTGCGCGACTGGAGCGGGTTCGACAAGGCCTACGGCCCGCTTCTGGACGGGTCGGCCTTCAAGGACCTGCCGAGGGCCTCTCAGCCTTTGCCGACCTGCCAGGTGCCCATGAGCCACGGCTTCCCGCTGGGGCTGGACCGCTACCACATCTACAGCGGCCCAAAGCGGGTCAAGAACGTGGACCTCATCCACGCCCTGATGACCCCCGGCGACATCTCCAAGACCTTCCGCGAGGAGTACAAGCAGGGCTTCCGGAGCTTCGCCGCGGAGATCGTCCGGCACGTCGAGTCCAAGGGCTGGACGGACACCTTCTACCAGTTCTACCTCGACGCCAAGGTGCATTGGCGGATCGTCGGCCGCGGCAGCAGCTACTGGATCCTGGATGAGCCTTACAACTATCCCGACTGGCAGGCGCTGCGGTTCTGGGGGAAGCTCTTTCACGAGGGCGTGGACCCGGTGCCCAACAAGAAGGCCAAGTGGGGCTACCGCTGCGACATCTCCCGCCCGCACTGGACGCGCGACTGGCTGAACGGGGTGATGGACATCATGTACGCCGGCGGGTTCGGGCGGCGGGTGCGCCGGTGCATGATCATGGCCCGGGAGGGTCCCTTCATCGTGTACTCCTACGGCGCCTGCAACCGCCCCAACGTCAGCCACTGGAACTCCGCCGTCTGGTGCCTCTCCACCTTCGTCATGGGCGGCGACGGCGTGCTGCCCTGGCAGAGCCTCGGCGGCGGGCCCGGCAGCCGCTCCGACTCGCTGAGCAAGCCCGACCCGCACGGGCTGATCGTCCCCAACGTCCTCGGGCACGGGGCGATCGGCTCGGTCCGCATCATGGCCCTCCGCCGCGGGGCGCAGATCTGCGAATCGCTGCTGGAGCTGGGCGCGAAGCGAGGCTTCAACCGCGAGCAGCTCCGCGCGATCGTCGCCAGCAAGGTCTCGCCCAAGGGCACCCTCAAGCAGCTCAACGCCGACGACGCCGCCCCCGTGACCTTCGACAAGCTCGACCCCGCCCGCTTCGAGGAACTCCGCGAAGGCATCGCCAAGCTGATCGTGGGAAACGAATAGACCGGGGCGTGTTGGACAAGGTAACTCGTTGCCGCGACTATAGTTTGCCCCCGGTCCGCCCTTGCCCGGTCGCCAGACCGGGACAGGGCGGACCGGGGGCTAAATATTCCACACCAACGACAAGATATTCCACACCAACGAAACGTGCGGATCACTTGGGTATGGAGATGCCGTACTTCTTGATCCGGTAGCGGAGGTTGTCGCGGGAGATGCCCAGGCTCCTGGCGGCGCGGGTCTGGTTGAACTCCTGCTCGCGGAGGGCCTTGACGATCAGGGCGCACTCGACCTCGGCCAGGGTGTTCGCCGGGCCGGGGGGCCTTTCGGCGGGCCCGCCGATCTCCGGGGGCAACTGCCCCAGGCCGATGGCGCCCTCGTCGGCCAGCAGGCAGGCCCGCTCCAGGAGGTTCTGGAGCTCGCGGATGTTTCCGGGGTAGGCGTACCCCGTCAGGGCGTGCGAGGCCGGGTCCGTGAGGGTCGGGCGGTCGATCTTCATTTTCGCCGAGAGGACGCCGAGGAAGTGCTCGGCGAGGCCGGGAATGTCCTCCCGCCGCTCGCGCAGCGGGGGGATGCGGATGGGAAAGACGTTGAGGCGGTAGTACAGGTCGTCGCGGAACTTTCCGCTGTTCTTTTCGGCCTCCAGGTCGCGGTTGCTGGCGGCGATGACCCGGACGTCGCAGCCGATCGTCTCCGTCCCGCCGACGCGGACGAACTCCTTTTCCTGGAGGACGCGGAGCAGCTTGACCTGGATGGCCTGTTCGATCTCACCGATCTCATCGAGGAAGATGGTGCCGCCGCCGGCCAGCTCGAAGCGCCCCAGCCGCTGCCCCGTCGCTCCGGTGAAGGCCCCGGCCTCGTGCCCGAACAGCTCGCTCTCGAGGAGGGTCTCGGGGAGGGCGGCGCAGTTGACGGGGACGAAGGGGGCCTGGGCGCGGGGGGAGCTTTCGTGGACGGCGCGGGCGGCCAGTTCCTTGCCCACGCCGCTCTCCCCGAGGACGAGGACGGTGGCGTTGGAGGCGGCGACGCGGGCGATGAGGTCCTTGACCGCCCGCATGGCGGGGGAGTCCCCGAGCATGCGCTCGCCCGCGCGGAGGGTCTCTTTCAGAGCGGCGCCCTCGCGTCTCGTCTGCTCGAGGCTGCGGGCGTTGACGACGGCGATGGCGGCCAGGTTGGCGAAGATCTGCGCCAGCTCGCGGTCCTCCGGGTCGAAGCGCTCCGCGTCGAGCGGGTTGATCACCTCCACCACGCCGAAGACGTCCTGCTTGTGGATCAGCGGGGCGGCGATGAGGCTGCGGGTCTGGAAGGCGATGAGGGAGTCGATTGCCTTGTAGTGCGCCTTTTCGCGGGGCACGTCGTTGTGGACTTGCGGCTGGCGGGCGGCGATGGCCTGCCCGCTGAGCCCGACCCCGGCGTTGTATTCCACGCCGATGAGCTGGTCGGCGTGGTCGCCGACGGCGGCGCGGAAGACCTGCTTGTTGCGGGCCTTGTCCAGCATGATGACGCTGGCGGCCTCGGCCCGCATGACCGCCGCCGCCGCCCGGGCGATCGTCCCCAGCGTCTCGTCGAGCCCCTGGGCGGAATTGATCACCGCCGAGGCGTCGACCAGGGCCGAAAGCGTCTCCGGCGACAGCCTGATTGCCGACGGCGTCGCGCACATGGCCACGGTGTCCTTGTCCCAATCACCCGCTTCTGAAGTTTGGTTGTCCCGGCGCGGGCGGTCAAGAAAAAATTGGCCTCCGGGCAAGGCCCCTCCTATCATGCCGTTGCCGACCGACCGCGGGCGCCACCGGCGCGGTTTTCGACACCGGAAACATGGCAGAGTCCACCAGCCCAGACGGGCGCGAACCCGCCTATGCCTCTGACGAGCAGTTGCTGCTGCGGTACACCCAGGGCCACGCCGAGGCCTTCGAGGAACTGGAGGGGCGATACCGCCAGGAGCTGTATCA
>CAZNSB010000108.1:10129-12451 GCA_964575155.1 uncultured Planctomycetaceae bacterium
TATTCGTTCGCCGCCGGCGCGAGGCAATGATTTTCCGCCGCCCGGCCGCCGAGCTGGACGCGGAGGTCTCCCGCAGCGGGTCCGAGCCCACCCGGTTCGTGGACCTGATGCCCGCGGACGTCCCCCAGCCGACGGAAACTCTACAGAACCAGGAGACCGCCGCCGCCGTACAGAATATCGTAGGACGGATGCCCGTCAGTCTGAGGACGGTGCTGCTGTTGAGCTATTTTCACGAGTTCCCGTACAAGGAGATCGCGGAGATGCTCGAGGTGCCGTTGGGGACGGTGAAGAGCCGGCTTCACGTGGCGGTAAAGGAGTTCGCCCGGCGATGGAAGGCGACGTTTGGGGACCGGAAAGATGAGTGACGCTCAAGGCGCCAGCGGCGAACCCTCCGGCGGGAAGCCGGCGAGGGCACGCGACGAGCAGCTGCTGATCGACTACGTCCTGGGCCGGTGCGACGCATCGGCCGGCGAAGAGGCGCGTCGCCGGCTGAGGTCGGAAAAGGACTTCGCCGCCCTGCATGACGACGTGGCCAACACCTTCGCCGCGCTGGGGCGATACGCCGTGGAGGATCCCCCCGCCGACCTCACCGAGCGCACCCTCCGCCGCGTCGGGGCCCTTCGCCGCACCGAGATGCTGCTCGAGGCCCAGCCCGCGCAGGTCTCGCCCCGCCGGCCCATCTTCTCCTTCCGCGAGCTGGCGGCCCTGGCGGCGGCGGTCGTCCTGGCCGTCGGCATTCTCGTCCCCTCGCTGCGGCGGGCGCAGCAGATGGCCCGACGCAGCGCCTGCGCCGCCAACATGGGACAGATCGGCGCCGCCTTGAAGCACTACGCCTCCGCCAACAACGACCTCCTGCCCGCCACGCTGGCGGGCGACGACTGGTGGCTTCCCCGCGCGGGAAAGCCCTTCAGCAGCAACTCCAGGGGGCTGTTCCTGCTGGTTCGCCACGCCTACGCCGCCCCCGACCTGTTCCTGTGCCCCTCCGTCGACGGCCGGGCTTTCGTCATCCGCTCCGGGATGAGAGACTTCCCCTCCCCCCGCAGCGTCAGCTACAGCTATCAGCACAGCATCAACGCCGCCATTCCGCAGACCGGGCTGCTGGTGGACACGGCCCTGCTGGCCGACGACAGCCCCCTCTTTGCCGGCGGGCGCTTCCATCCCGAACGCGTCCACCGCACCGTCAGCGACAACCACCCCGACGGGGGCCAGAACGTGCTCCACGCCGACGGCCGGGTGGGCTGGGCGACCCACGGCCGGGTGGGCGTGGACGGCGACGACATCTTCCTCGTCAACGGGATCCTCGTCTACGTCGGGCGGGAAAGGCCCGTCTCGCTGAACGACTCCTTCCTGCTCCCGCACTCCGGAAACTAGATCCCGCCAGAGTCCAATCTGCGGGTGGCCCGGACAAACGGAGCGGCAGCGGAGTTTGTCCGGCTGAGCCGGCCAAGGACCAACGGCGTCAACATGGCGGCAAACGACGGCCGCCATGCCACCCGCCGCACGGGGGCGCGGATTTGTGAACTTCGCCGTGCAAACTCCGACGAGGACAGCTTAGAATCCCCCGCAGGGAAGGCCCATGGGCGCGAAGGGACATACTCTCCGGACGGGCGCGGCGGCGCTGTCGGCCCTGGCCGGGCTTTGGGCTCCGCTGGCCGGGCAGACGCCGGCGACCGCGCCGGTCACCGCACCGGCGCCGGCGACCGGACCCGTCGAGATCGAGCCGGCGCCCGAGCCGGTGCTGCTGCCCATCACGCCCGCGGCCAGTGTCGAAGAGGCCCTGCAATACACCGACGACGAGAAGATCGTCCTGCACGACGTCAACGACCGCGACGGGACCCTGAGCACGCCCGCCCTGTACGTGCTCCTCCGCCGGGCTGAAATGATGCCCAAGCACCGGCGCATCCTCCACGAAGCCGACAGGCCCAACCTCAAGAACCTCTGGCGCCAGCCGGAGCTCTGGCGAGGCCGCCTCGTCCACGTGGAGGGGAAGTTCCTGGCCGAGGAAGACTACACCCGCCACGCCGCGGGCACGCGCTGGTGGGGAACCCGAGAGGTCCACGTCCTGTACCTGGTGGAGACCCGGACGGGTCAGAGCCGGCGCGTGATCGTGATGCTGACGTCCCGGCCGGCGGGGCGGATGCGCGTGGGGCGGCGGATCCAGGTCGCCGGGATCTTCTACAAGCTCGTCAAGCTGCCCGAGAGCCGCGAGCAGCCGGAAACGGCCAGGATGGTGGAGTACCCGGTGCTGGTGGCCGGTGCCGTCTTCAGGGCCCGGGGCGGCGGGGGGGGCGGGCTGGGGAACGTCCCCCCGCACGTGGCGGC
>CAZNSB010000109.1:0-2628 GCA_964575155.1 uncultured Planctomycetaceae bacterium
AAGACGAAGCTGACCGACTGGGCCTTCCGCTGGCACCTGGACGCCGAGGCGCTGACGAAGATGGTCATGGCGAAGCTCAAGAGGCAGGAGGTGGACCAGGGTCCCTTCCGGTTGATGTGGGCGCTGGGGCCGGGGAAGGTTCGCGGCGTCGGCGGGGTCGGCGGCTACGCCGACAACGTGTTCGTCCGAATGACCTACATCGACGCCCCCGCCCCCGGCGGCGGGGTGCTGACGCTGCTGAAGCCGCAGGCGTCCTACAAGCGGGCCTTCAGCATGATGCCGCCGGACTCCACCTTCGCCCTGGCCGGGCAGATCGACCCCAAGGCCTTGCTGAAGATCGTGCATGAGTCCGTGGCCGCGGCGGCCGGGGCCGGGCCGCCCCCGGCCCCCGGCAAGCCGGCGCCCCCGGTGAAGCTCGATGAAGATGTGCAGAAGGCCCTGAAGCAGGTGGAGCTGCTGGCCGAGGCCGCCGACGGCAGCGTCGGCGGCTTCGTCACCGACCTTCAGTCGATTGCGATGGGCATGATCGGCGAGGCGGGCATGCCCCTTGGGGCCGTGATGGGCCTGAAGGACCGCGCCAAGGCCCTCCGCGCCATCGACGAGCTGATCAAGCAGGCCGGGGGCGAGAAAGACCCCCGGCCCGAGGAGGGCGAGGAAGCCAAGCCCCCCCGCCCGAAGCAGTACCGCAAGCATACCATCCGTTACCTGGGCGAGATGGTCCGGCTGGTGGTCCTGAAGGACCGCCTCGTCATCGCACTGGGCGACCCCGCCCTCAAGGCCGGCATCGACACGGCCCTGGACGGAACCGGCGGGTTCGAGCCCGATTCCAAGGGCGCCCGCCTGGCCAAGCTGGCCGGCGAGGGCGCGTTCTTCTTCAAGATGGACCTGGCCGCCCTGGCCAAGCTGGGCTGGCCCTTCCTGATGCAGATGGCCCAGTCCATGCCCGAGCACTTTCCCTTCGCCTCGCTGCCCTCGACGAACAAGATGGTGCGGATGCTCGGCCCGGAGATCGCCGTCTTCCGCCGCGACGCCGGCGGGCTGCTGCTGAGCAGCCGAGGCAAGATCCCCTTCGCCACCAAGTTCTTCATCTACCCCGCCATCATGTTCGGGATGATGATGATGTTCTAGCTCGGGCGCCACCTGCCTGCGGCAGGGAGGCGCTTGCGCTGTCTGCAAGCGTGCTGTCGCTTGAAGGATCGGCCCGGCTGCACGCCCCGACGCACGTCGGGACGGCCGGCTGCCTGCCGCCGGCCCGCCCCGGCGCGGCGCCCCCGCCGCTCACACCAGGTCGCAGGCGTCGGGGGGCATCCAGTGCTCCGGGCGGGCACGCCACTTGACGTTGCAGCCGACCGGATTCGTCACCCCCACGGGCGGGTCGTTGCCTTCCAGCAGGGCATCGAGGGCGTCGGCCAGCTCGTGGGTGGCCTGCCTGCCGGGGGTGCGGGGGTTGTCGTCGAGTCGGCCGGTGTAGCGGAGCTTGCGCTCGCCGTCGAAGACGTAAAAGTGCGGCGTGCGCAGGGCGCCGTAGGCCCGGGCGACGTCCTGGGCCTCATCGCGGAGGTAGGGATAGCGGATGCCCACGTCGTCGGTGCGGCGCTTCATGTGCTCGAAGTCGTCGGTGGGGTGGTTGTCCGTCTCGTTGGAGTTGATGCCCACCCAGTCGACGCCCTTGGGGTGGTAGGCGTCGTGCAGGCGGCCGATCCGCGCCTCCGAGCCGACCACGTAGGGACAGTGGTTGCACGTGAAGAACACCACCAGCACCTTGGCGCTGCCGAAGCTCGCCAGCGAGTAGTTCTTCCCGTCGACGCCGGGCAGGTCGAAGTCCGGCGCCGCCTGGCCGATCTGAAGGGTGAATGCCATGGTTGGATCTCCTTTCCAGTTCCCATTGTAGCCCGCCCGGCCCGGTTTTCGCAGGGCTGATGAACGGGGCGGCGGGGTGCGCTCTTGGCCGAACCGGGGCGCCGCCCGGCCGGTGCTTGCGGCGGAACGCCACTCACCCGCCCCCCACCAGCCGGACGAAACGATCCCCCCGCTCCTCGAAGCTGGTGAACTCGTCAAAGCTCGCGCAGCCGGGGCTGAGCAGGACCACGTCGCCGCTTTCGGCGAGGCCCTCGGCCGCGGCGACGGCGGCGGCGAAGGCCTTCTCGTGGATGACGGGGGGGGCGTTTTCCATTTCGGCGGCGGCCCGGCCGACGGCGCGGGCGATCTGGCCCCCGGTCTGCCCGGTCGCCACGACCGCCTTGGCCCGACCGGCCAGGACCGCGCACAGCCCGCCCAGGGCCACCTTCTTGTCGTACCCCCCGACGATGACCACGGCCGAGCGCGCCGCGAAGCTTTCCAGGGCGGCGACGGCCTCGGCCGGGGCCGTGGACTTGGAGTCGTTGAAGTACCGCACGCCGCCGCGCTCGCAGACGAGCTGGAGGCGGTGGGGCAGCGCCCGGAACCCGGCCAGGGCCTCCGCCGCCTGCTCTCGGCCCGCGCCCAGCCGCCGCCCCGCCGCCCACGCCGCCTGGGCGTTGGCCTGGTTGTGCCGCCCCGGCAGGGCCAGGGCGAACGGGGCGTCGGCGGCGCTGAACAGCTCCACCCGCCCGGGGGCCTCGGGTGCCCACCCGGCCACCACGTTGTCGC